>DTYT01000123.1 GCA_012961745.1 Kiritimatiellia bacterium
CAATATCGCGAAGGCTATTGGGCTTCGGATGAACCCGTGGATGCCTCGGATACCGATGTCCTGGCGTTTCACCTCGCCATGGCGGATCCCGATCCGGGCCTGCAGGTTTGGTTGGCGGATGCCGACGGAGTTACCAACTCCGCACCCCTGACCAATTACCTGGCACATGTACTTCCTCTTGCGCAGTACGTAGCAGTGCCGTGGGAGGCGTTCCCGACGGTGTCGCGCACGCAGATCGTAGCCATGGGGGTCAGGTCACCCGCTCAAAAAAACGCGGAAGTCCGCGGAGTCCGCTTTACCCACTGGCCGGTAGTGGTGACGACCGAGTTTCCTCATGCGCCTAATACCAATCAGTATGGGGTGGTACTTTACAACCCCGGTCAGGATGTGATCGAAGTGATTACGATTTCCAATACCACCGCCGCCACGCTGACCAACGTCCGGATACAGTTGCTCCAGGAATATGCTGAAACCACGTATTGGTGGGAGAGTTCCCCCCATGGACCTTCGCAATGGTCTGAGAAGACCCGCCGGGGCGACCGGTTGTGCGGAATGTTTGAATACAACTGGTCCAACGTAACCATACCAGCAGGCGGTCGGCTGGTACTGACCAATACCTATACTATTCCGGAAGGCAAGCTGGTAGACCATACTCGGACCGCACTGGTCGAAGGGGGGGACTGGTACATATTCCGGAATTATGCCGCCTGGGCTCAACTGCATGTTGTGCTGAGCGACTCGGCGGGAGATGCGGTTGCGGATGTGGTTGCCGCCGGAGTGTACGGCATGGATGACGACTATGATATGGACGACGACGGGTTGCCGGATTTGTGGGAGCGGCAGTACGGTGGATGCGATACCTGCATGGATCCAGGAGCTGACCTGGATGGCGATGGATACACCAATCTTGAGGAATACGAAGCCGGATCGGATCCTACGGATCAGAATTCCTACCCCGGGCATATCTCCAGCTACACCGTACATCTGGCATATACGAACGGAACAGATCTTTTCCCTCGCGCCGCGGCGCAGCAGAGCAACTACACCGCGGCAGCCTGCGGCTGGATGATCGCGCGCTATCTAAACGGGGATTCCTTCACACAGTCCCAGTCCCGGATATACGCTGACAATACCAACTGCCCGCATCACAATTTCGAGATTACGCCACGAAGCATCGCAGGATGGATGTACCGGAATGCGCCGCCCCAGTACTACTTCGCGGCGCGATACCGCTGGACCCTGGACGATGCCTTGAAAGAGACGGTTTACTGGATGGACTACGTCCCCCCGGGCGGAAAGAAGACCCCAGTCTACATAGTCTGCAATACCAACTGGACCTACAAGGTGGTAAGAGGGTTTGAGACTGACAAGGCACCATACGATGGAGGATACGGGATCACCACCGGGAATGTCTTCAGCATATACGGACTCTGGCTCAATGACCCCTCGATCGGCGGCTTGGGATACGACCGATATGTTGCCGCCAGTGAAATGAGCAACATCTATCTTGCCTCAGAGGCCGACGGACGATATTGGCTGGTAGCCGAACCTCCGCGTGACGCGGATGAGCTTCAGCAGGCCGAGGTTTTCGTGGACGGCACGAGTATGCGACTGGAGCCATCGCCCCCCCATGCAGGTCTGGGGCGATACCTCCGACTGCTGGCGATGGGAGAAAAACCGCGGAGAAGGCGGGCCAAGCGCTGGTCGTCCGACGCTGGATATGATCTCTACGAAACGGTGCCTCCTGCCCTCAAGAGTGATGCCGGGTTTACATCCGCCTTCCATCGGGCGTCGGTTACGAATTGCTACCTTGTCAATGCTGGTGAAGGGGAGTCCACGTATCTGCTCGCCGCGGGCAGTGACCGCGGGCCGATGAAAACCTATTATGTGATGAAGTTGGACACCAACGGAGCCTTCGAAGAGGCGACTTGGGTGGCTGATCCCGAAATGTATCCGCCGGTCTGCTTTGAAGCTGCCCGATGGATGGCACTCAGGAGATCGGGATTCGGAACCGTGGAGCGAGATTGGCTCGTCAACAGCGGTTTCGAAGAGAACCCCGGAGGAAGTGAACCGGTAATCCCGGAGCCGTGGGTCGCCGGCGGTGCCGCGGGCTCGTACTCCTGGGCCTCACGCAGCGGCAACTGGGGTATGGCCATCATCGGCTGGGGCTCCCGCGACGGCTATTTCTACCAGGACGTCGGCGCGGCGGGCGGGGAGGATTATTCCTTCCTGACCTGGATGCAGAGGGACGACGATTTCACATCGGCCACCGTGGAAGTTAAACTGGAATGGTTCGACGCGGGCATGAACCGGATGGGTGAAGTGTGCTCCAACGTACACGACCGGTTGGACAGTAGCTGGCAGTTGATGCGCGTGGACGGAAAAGCACCTGCGGGCGCGTCCCGAGTGCGATGTACCGTATGGTGTGGCGGGATAGCCATGAATGCCGGTGCGTTGAAGTGTGACGACGCACTCCTGCTGAGCGGCAGCAACCGGGCGATCGTTCTCGACGCGCGGCTGATATATGATCCCCAAGTAGACGTCTCTCCCTTCTATCCCCGCTGGGAGATCCTTCTCAGCACCCCGGCCGGGATTGCGACCTCAACAGTGGGCATGTTTCAACCGCAGCTAGACCAGGACTCTGACGGTGATGGTATCAGCGACCGGTATGAGCTCTATGCGGGATGCGATCCAGAGGATTTCTACTCGGCCTTCCGGTGCCAGGGGCGGGCCTCCAGTTCCCCGCAGGGTATCATCCTGCGATGGAACAGTGCCTCCGGCCGTACGTACAGCGTATGGTACAAAACCGACCTGCGGGAGCCGTTCGAGTTGAAGCATTCGGGGATAGAAGCTACGCCTCCGGTCAATGAGCTGGTCGAGCCAATGCCGCAGCAGCGCGCTTTCTATCGCATCGAGATGGAATAGACGGGAACCAGACGGTCGAGGTCCTCGGATCCGGTCGAGATGGATGCCGACGGACAGCGACGGATTTCCGGGTTGGTTTCGCAGCGGCCGCGGGTTATATCTTTGACCGGTTTGTTCAAGGCGTCGCCGCATGCATATTGACTACCGCAAGGAATTCGGTGTCAGGGAATGCCCCTCCTGCGCGACCGAGGTCAAGATTAACAACAACCGCTGTCCCATCTGCGGGTACGAATTCCCGTGCTTGCGCGGCCGGCGGAAGACGCTCCAGGTGGGCATGGCGTTGCTGATGTTGATCCTGCTCGGCCTGATGCTGCTGCGGGCCCTGTCCGGAAGGTGAGGGGCGTTTCCCGGCTGCCGGGCGCTGAGTTGGGAACCGGAGGCGGGGCACTTCGGGGCACTGCCCGCCAACTGCCGCCCGGGCTCCGGGTCGTATTACCTGCAGGTATGTAGTCTGGGGGAAATCAGGCCGGTGGTTGTTCCGCCTCGCCCTGCAGCGCCCCGGCCCGGGAGACTGCCGTCCCGGCCTTCCGCCCGCGGTAGACCAGGCACTTGGTGGGGCACTTCCGTGCCGCCAGCTCCAGCCGGGAGCGGTCATCGGACGGGTGGTTGCGGTAATCTATCACCGAGAGGTTGTCGGTTACTTTGAATATATCCGGGGCGGTTTTCCGGCAGATGCCGCAGGCAATGCACCCGACTCGGCACACGGCGCGCACCTCGCGGCCGGGATCCCGGTTGGCGCAAGCGACAATCATGAGCGGATCGGCGGTAAAGCTGACCAATTCGATGATCTTCCGCGGGCAGGCGGCGATACACTTGCCGCAGCCGGTGCACTTGTGGTAGTCCACGACCGCCAGCCCGTTTATGATGTCAATGGCATCGAAGGGACACGCCCGCTCGCAGTCGCCCAGTCCCAGGCATCCATAGGTACATCCCTGGACGCCGCTGACCAGATGGGCTGCGGCGCAGGTCCGTTCGCCATAATACGGCGTCCTCTTCAGCCGCTTGGCGCACTCGGCACCGCAGTGGACGATGACCCAGCGCGGTGAACGGGCTTCCACGGAAACCCCCAGGATTTCGGCGATGGCGTCAGCGACGGTCGCCCCTCCGACGGGACATCCCTCAACGGGAACTTCACCCTTGAGGACCGCTTCGGCGAATTCCCGGCACCCGACGCATCCGCAGGCGCCGCAGTTTGCCTGGGGCAGAACTTTCTCGATCTGTTCGAGACGAGGATCCTCGGTGATGTGGAACCGGCGGCTGGCCCAACCGAGGACGCCGCTCATCAAGAGCGCCAGGCCCAGCATGGTGCCGCCGGCGGTTACC
>DTYT01000124.1 GCA_012961745.1 Kiritimatiellia bacterium
CTGCCACAAACAATATAGCCCTGGCGGTGCCCGGTGCAACGCGATTGTCCCGCAGCGGCGTTTTCCTCTGGAAAGCCGACCGGTGCGCGGATAAGGTATAGGGCCGAAGCCGTACCGGTGGTGAGCAGTATGGCGGATATTTACCGCGAGAGCCCTCTCAAGAGCATCGGATGGGAGGATTTCGTCGGCCTTCCACTGGAGGAAAAAGGCCGTTACTTCCTGCGTGACGGGCGTCCCTATCACGTGCTGATCGCGCAGCAGTTCGAACGACCGACCCTGGAGCGGTTGTGCGAGACCGCGACCCGGACCCGGCGTATAGCGAAAACGCGGGGGGGAATACGCTTCTTGCAGGATCTTCTTTTCGACAAGCGCGCGATGTTATACTTTGCGCAGCCCTCGACGCGCACCTTTCTCTCTTTCTATTCCGCCTGCCAGATCATAGGCATCAAGCCCGCCGAAGTCCGCGACGCCAGCACCTCGAGTGAAGTAAAGGGGGAATCCCCCGAAGACACGGTCCGGACCTTCAGTTCCTATTTTGATATGATCATAATGCGGCATCCGGTAGGCGGTTTCGCCGAGCGGATCGCATGGCTGCTTTCCAATACCGAGAGGCCCGTGCCGGTGATCAACGCTGGCTCGGGGCGAGATCAACATCCCACTCAAGCCCTACTGGATATATATACCCTGTTGCGCAGCTTCGAAGATAAGGGCGGCATGGAGGGCAAGAAGATTGCCTTCGTGGGAGACCTGGCCCGCGGCCGCACAGTACGGTCACTGGCTTACCTGGTGGCGCTCTATCCAGGGGTGAAGCAGTATTTCGTCGCCCCGGAGCCGCTGCAGATCCGTGGAGATATCCTGCAGATGCTGGACAAGCGCGGAGTAGCCTACGAGCTAACCAGAGATTTCGAGCGCATTATCCCCGAGGTGGACGCGATCTACATGACGCGTATCCAGGACGAATGGGATACCGCCGATGAGAGTCGCTCCATTGACACTACCCCATTCCACCTGCGCGTGGAGCACCTCCGGAAGCTCAAACCGACCGCGATCATCATGCACCCGCTGCCACGCCGCAAGGAGATCGCGCCCGAGATCGATTCCGACCCCCGGGCCATGTATTGGCGGCAGGTGCGCAACGGGATGTGGATCCGCGTGGCCCTTATCCTTTACATTTTCGCGCGCGAATCCGAAATTGATCGTTACTACGAGGACCTGATTTCGTAGGCGGACGGGCCGCCGCGGTATTCACCGGGAGACGGCGATGAAGCATCTGGTCACCCTGCAGGACTGGGATCGGGATACCATCCGGTCGCTCTTGGACCGCGCTACAGCTATCAAGAAGGATCCCTGGCAGTACCGGGATGCCATGCAGCGCCGGGTGTTGGTAATGATCTTCGAAAAGCCCAGCCTGCGTACCCGCGTCTCCTTCGAAGTGGGCGCAGTGCAGATGGGAGGGTATGCCATATACTACGACATGAGTACCTCCCCGCTGGGCGCGGGCAAGGAGAATATCGCCGACACGGTCAAGGTGTTGTCGCGGTACGCCGATATCATCATGGCCCGCCTTTTCGAACACGCCAAGCTGGAGGAAATGGTCTGCCATTCCACCATTCCCGTGATAAACGGGCTCACCGACTTCAGTCATCCCTGCCAGGTCCTCGGCGATCTGCTCACCATTCTGGAAATCAAGGGCAGGCTTAAGGGGCTCACCCTCGCATACTTCGGGGACGCCAATAACAACGTGACGCACTCCCTGCTTTTTGCCTGTCCCAAGATGGGCATGAATATCCGCATCGCCTGCCCCGCCAAGGCCCGCTACATGCCGCAACCCGCGGTAGTGGAGGAGGCCCGGAAAACCGCGGCACGCAACCGAGCGTCGGTAGAAATACTCCACGATGCGCTGGCTGCGGCGCGCGGCGCGGAGGTGGTCTACACCGACTCGTGGATGAGCTACCATATACCGGCTGAAGAACAGGAAGCACGTGTCGCCGATTTGAGGCCCTTCCAGGTCAACTCCGACGTCATGGGACAGGCTGACCGCGACGCGATCTTCATGAACTGTCTGCCGGCTCTGCGCGGCTACGAACAGACCGCCGAAGTCATGGACGGCGCGCAGTCGGTCGTATTCGACCAGGCCGAAAATCGGCTGCACATCCAGAAGGCGATCATGCTCTACCTGCTGGAGCACGCATCCCGAGATACGTCTGCAGCATGAACCCCCCGGTGTTCCATCTCCCCGATGATGCACCCGGAAAGGAAGTGCGTGCCGCCGCCCCGCATGTGCTAGTGGTCAAACTCAGTTCCTTGGGTGACCTCGTTCACGCCCTGCCGGCATTGGATACGTTGCACCGGCGGCTGGGATGGTCCTTCGACTGGGTGGTCAAGGAGCAGTATGCCGACCTGGTTGCTCTTTTTGAACCGGTCGACCGGGTGATTTCTTTTCCCCGGTCGTGGAACCGGCGCTCGGCCCGCGGGTTCGTGGTTGAGCTCCGCAAGCGCTACTATCACGTGGTGCTGGATATGCAGGGATTGTTGCGCAGCGCACTGATCGCCCGCTGCGCGAGGAGCACATTGACCATCGGCCCCTCGTTTCATAGGGAGGGCGCTTTCCTTCTCTACCGAGAGGTCGCCGGGACACGGAACAAGCACCGCCATGCGGTTGAAGAGTTGCAGGATTTTGCCCGGCATCTGGGGATCGCGTCGCCGGAATACCGGTTTCCCATCCGCGTGCCCGAGTACCCTCCCCCCGCCACTCCCCGGCCCCACGTCATCCTGGTGCCCGGCTCGCGCTGGGCGACCAAGAACTGGCCCGGGGAAAGATTCGTACCGGTTGCAGCCCATCTGGTGGATTCGTTTCACGCCACCATCTTGCTGGTCGGGGATGACCATGACCGGCAGGTCTGCGAGACGATCACGCGAGAACTGAAGCGCCCCGCCAGCGTATTCAACCGTGCCGGTGAGACGAGCC
>DTYT01000125.1 GCA_012961745.1 Kiritimatiellia bacterium
CGGGACCCAGGAGCAGGTGCTGGAGAAGCTGCGGCTTTTCGGCCTGCGGACCACATCCCGCTATTGGAAGTGCCGCGACATAGACGGATGCCTCCGCGGTCTCGACGAACTGCGATCATTGAAGGAGGAATTCCCTTTCCAGATAGACGGCGGGGTGGTGAAGATCAACGAACGAGAACTCTACCACATCCTGGGTTCGACGGCCAAGAGCCCGCGGTGGGCCGTAGCCTACAAGTACGAGGCCGAACAGGCCGAGACTGTGCTCAAGGATATCATCGTGCAAGTGGGCCGCACGGGCGTACTGACGCCGGTGGCGATACTCGAGCCGGTTGCCGTCTCCGGCTCCACGGTGAGCCGCGCCACCCTCCACAACGAGGACGAGATCCGGCGCAAGGATATACGCATCGGTGACCATGTCCGGGTGGAGAAGGCCGGAGAAGTAATACCGGCAGTGGTGGCAGTCATAAAGGAAAAGCGTGTTGGGAAGGAAAGAATATTCCATATGCCCCGGAAGTGTCCGGTCTGCGGCGAGCCGGTGACACGCCGCGAAGGCGAGGTTGCCGTGCGCTGCGAAAACCTGCAGTGCCCGGCGCAGCTCAAGCGATGGATAGGCTACTTTGCCGCCCGCGGGGCGATGGACATCGAGGGCCTCGGAGAGGTGCTGGTGGATCAGTTGGTTGATGCAGGTCTGGTGAAAAGTCCCGCCGACATCTACCGTCTCCGGAAACAAGATCTACTCAAGCTGGAAAGGATCGCGGATAAGTCCGCCGAAAACCTCCTGCGGGCAATAGGCCAAAGCCGTAACCGTGACCTGTGGCGGCTGATTTTCGCCTTGGGTATTCCGCACGTGGGAGTCCGAACCGCGCAGGTGCTGGAAGAAGAATTCGGTTCCCTGGACGAGTTGGCCGGGGCAGACCTCGCACGGCTTACCAGGATACCGGATATCGGCCCGGTAGTGGCCCAAAGCATCGTCCGGTTTTTCCGCAACGCACCCAACCGCCGACTGATCGAGGAACTGAAGCGTGCCGGCGTCAAAGTCACCGCGGCACGGAAGCAGGCCCGCGGCGGGACACCCCTGGAGGGTAAGACGGTAGTGCTGACCGGGACCCTGGAGGGTCTCACCCGTCAGCAGGCCGAAGAGCTCGTCCGCCGTGCCGGGGGGAAACCTTCCGGGAGCGTGTCTTCCAAGACCGACCTGGTGGTCGTCGGTGACAACCCGGGCTCCAAATTGGAAAGGGCCCGGAAACTGGACATACCCACCATGGACGGGCGCGAATTCGTACAGATGATGAAAAAGGCGGGGCTGGCGTGAATCCGCTGCGGGTAGTCTCCTTGGCGGTGGGGCCGTTTGCGGCCAACTGCTACCTGCTGGTCGGGCGGCGGTCGCTGCTGGTAATAGACCCGGGGGGCGAGCCGGATAGAATCCGGCATCAGATCCATTCCCTTGGTCTGCCCCCCGCCGCTTACCTGCTCACCCACGGCCACCCCGACCATATCGGCGCCCTACCGGACCTCCTCACGCACCTGCCCGCGCCGGTATTGCTCAGCCCGCAGGACGCCGACTGGGCCTTCTCCGCGGCTAACGCGATACCCCCCTGGTACGAACCGCCCCGCCGCTGCGAAGCCCGGATCCGCGATATCGGCAGGGAGCGACTGCCCGGCGAGTGGTGCACGATCCGCATCCTTCCGACTCCGGGGCACACGCCCGGCAGCATCTGCATATGGCTGAAGGGCGCCCTGTTCTCCGGCGACACGCTGTTCGCCGGCGGTGTCGGCCGCACCGATCTGCCCCGCGGAGACCCGGCAAAGTTGCAGGAATCACTGCGACGGCTGGCGGAACTCGATCCGAACACGCGGGTATGGCCCGGCCACGGCCCGCCTACCACCATTGGTCGCGAGATCCTCGCGGGAGTCCTCCGCCAAGCACGGGGGAAACGGTAACCTCACCCGGATGGACGCCCGCGTAGTCGGATGCCGCGCCGGATGAAGGTAGGGATATCCAAATCCCGCCCCGCATGAATGGTGGGCTGCACACCCTTGAATCTTCCCCGGTGGGCACCCTCAAAAGTGAACTCCCCCTGCACCGGTCGTCCGCGGGGTCCGCCGCGGCGAGCCGTCCCGGTAACCGCCCGGGATGTCAGCGGCTTGCCGGATGACGTCTCACTCACCAGCAGAAGTGCTTCGAGCCCCCCCTTGCGAGTGCGATCCACGGCCGCACCCACCTTGAGATCTTCCACACCCGGCAGCAGCCCCCGAACGCATTCCACCACAGTATGCATCCGGTGCATCGGGGTCTGCCGGCCGCAAAGCAACAGCAGGAGACCGCGTTTGGGGGCAATCCGGCCAATACCCGGGAGCCCCCCTCTTTGGTCATTCCCCAGCAGGTCCCTGTCGCTGCCGCAATACGCGACGGTCAATGTAGCGTGGCCGAGCTGCCCGCCCCCGCCACCCGCCAGATCTGCGGGGGAGACGTTGATTACGCATCGGCCGGCGATGACGCCGACCAGTACGGCCAGCGCGACCGACAGGGAGGCGTATACCTTCTCGAACGCCTGTTCCACGGAGATGTCTTCCGGCAGTGCCCCCAGAAGATCACCGGTATTGACCCGCACAACCACGTCAATCGACCGCCGCAGCTCGTCCAGCGCCACCGCGGTTATCTCGCCGCGACGCGGTCCCTCCGCTTCTTCTCCGTCTACGGCCCCCGCGGCCGACCCGATATGATGCCCTACCACATCACCGACTGCATCGTGCACGACCGGGCCTTCACCCTCTACGAGGGCGGGGAGATGTACCGGGATTGGACCTACATCGACGACATCGTCTCGGGCGTAGTGGCGGCGGTGGACCGGCCGATGGGGTACGAGGTGATCAACCTGGGACGCGGCGAGCCGGTGCGGATGGCCGATTTCGTCGAACTGGTCGAAGAAATAGTAGGAAAACCGGCCCGGATGACCACCCCGCCCGCCCCGCCCAGCGAGCCCCCCGTCACCTACGCCGACATCTCCAAAGCCCGCGCCCTGCTCGGCTACAATCCGACCACCTCCGTGGCCGAGGGAATGCACCGGTTCTGGGAGTGGTACAGGGAGAACGTGCTGGCCGACCAATGACGAAGGCCCACCGGTCCGCGTTGGGCACGCTCCTGTTCGTGGTGGGCCTAGCGGCCGTCTGGGGGCTCCTGCGCCGTCGGGGGGGAGCCGTACTCCCCGAACACCCACCGCCCGCCGACCGTTGGCGGACATTGAACATAGACCGCCACTCCACATCCGGTCAGGGTTCCACCAGCAGTTCTGTTGCCATTATCCGTACCCACTACTCCACTCTGGAAGGCTCCGCCCTGGCCTGGGAAGGCACTCATTGCTGGGAAAACTGGCACGATCACATCGATGCTGAAGATCCGGCCGGCATGGCGGAGTTCAGACAAACCGGCGTACTGTCTCTCAAAACCGAAGAAAACGGGCATTTGAAAAAACAGATATCTGTTTCCGATGAACTGGGCATCCCCTATGAAGAGTGGTCAGTAGAAA
>DTYT01000126.1 GCA_012961745.1 Kiritimatiellia bacterium
GGAGAGCAGAGCCATGGATCCCCCCAAGGCATAGCGGACGAACACCACCAGGTACCCCTCCGGTGTACCGTCACCCTGGATGGCTAAAGGGACGAAGGTGATCATGCCCGCGCACAGGATCAGCAGGGCGAGAAGAAGCCGCGAGCGGACCGACCGGCGGATGCTCAGCAGCATCAAGGCGGTTACCGGACGGGTTGCGGATGGCTGGGGCGCATGGCTTAGGTCCGCTTCAGGGTGGATCGGCGATCCTATCATTTCCGTTTCTCTGCCTGGATACGGTGTGGGGGAGGCGTTTCTCCATGCTCCGCATAATGGTCGAGATACTCCGCCACCTGACCGGGCTCACCAGCTCCCGAAAGATCGGAAGCTTCGGCGTCCCTGGCCGTGCGGATGAGATCCAGGAAGAAGTCCTCGAGATTCCGCCGCGGATGGGAGATGTCCGGTTCGCGATGCGTCCGGCGGCGGATCTCCCCGGTGATCTTTTGCAGCAGGTCGGCGTCGGCGGCGGGGAGGGATACGATGAGGCGGTCCCCGCGCACCAGAAGCTCTTCGACTGTTCCCACTGCGCGCAGACGCCCGTTGTAGAGCACTGCGATCCGGTCACAGATATCTTCAACGTCGGCGAGAAGGTGCGAAGAAAGGATCACCGTCCGCCCCTGATCTGCCAGAGAGCGCAGGATGTCTTTGACCTGACGGGAAGCCAGGGGATCCATGCCGGCCGTCGGTTCGTCCAGCACGATGATATCAGGATCATTGATCAGTGCCTGCGCCAGGCCGACGCGGCGCACCATCCCGTGCGAGTATTGCCCGATCGGCCGGTCGGCAACGTGGGTCAGTCCGGTCATTTCCAGGAGCTGATCCACCCGGCGTCGGCGCTCCGGTCCAGACAGGTTGAACAGCCGGGCGTAGAAATCGAGTGCTTCCCGGGCGCTCAGAAACGGATAGAGGGGGGATTCCTCTGGCAGGTAGCCCAGGATCCGGCGGGTGGCGGCTGAACGGGGTGTACGGCCCAGTATGAGTATGGAACCCGAAGTTGGATGAAGCAATCCCACCAGCATCTTGAGAGTGGTGGTCTTTCCCGAACCGTTCGGGCCGAGGAGGCCGAACACTTCCCCGCGGAAAACCTCGACACTCAGGCGCTGAACCGCGCGGATGCGCGTACGCCGCCAGAAGTCCCGGTAGACTTTGCTCAGATCGCGGAGGATCACGACCGGTTCCTGCTGAGCGGAGGCGTGCTGTTGAACCGCATGCATAGGCTCGACCGCTTTTCAGGTGGGCTTCTTCACTATATCGGTATTCCGGAACAGCAGGTATCCCAGTACGAACAGGGCGCTGGCAAATAGGAGTGACTGGATTAGGTTCCACAGGAAAAGGGGCGCAAGGTGCGGCGATGCGGGCGGCACGGACGAGAGAATCCAGAAGTTCATCCAGTCCGGTACAAACGCATTCAGCAGGAAGCCCGGCCCGTCCATAGGCATGCTACCGGAACACAAGCCTACCACCAGCGCCAATACTGTAATCGAAGCTGCAACGGGAACCGAGAGCCGGGTGGAAAGCGTCATTGCCAGGGCGGCGATGTTGACCAGCACCAGTCCGACTCCGGCCGCGGCCGCCAGCAGATATCCGGTCCGGAAGTCGTCGGGTAGAGGGTGCCCACTGCCGCGGAGCGCGGTGGTCCCGAAAACGGCGATCCCGACCGCCGGTAGCAGCAAGGCCGCATGCTGGGAGAGGCTCCGCCTGCGGCGGAGGGCAATCAATGCTGCCAGCACAGGTGCGGCGATCAGACCTCCCAGCAATGGTCCTTCCAGGCGCCAGTCGACCTGAACCAGTCCCCGGGAAGCCCGGGAACTAACCATGAACACCGGCGTTGCCGCGAGCATGAAGAGGGATAGGACTACGATGACACCTGCATACTTGGCGGCCAGGAAAGCCAGGGGACTGATGGGTTTACTCATCAGAAGTTCACCACCGCCGCGGTGCATCTCCCGATACAGGCAGGTTCCCGCCGCGTACACGGCCAGCGCTATGCCGAACATGAGGATGAGCGACAGGTTGGCATCCCTGACCAGGCGGTTTTCCTGTCCGAGAGTAAGAAACGGAATAAAGGGCATCACCCCCATCAGGGCCGCTAGGGAGTACATAAGTATGGGAACTATGGGCCGCCGTAGCAGATCAAGCAGTGTAACCCGCAGTACGGCGGCTATGTGCGAGGTCGTACGGGCCGCCCGGTGACCGGCGACCGCGGCGGCGCGAAATTCAAGTCTGTCGGCTGCGGACGATGACATCGAGATGCTGGTCCCGGCACATGGTGGCAGAGCGTCCGGATGCAGTCAATAGCAGCGCTCTCTACGCATACCCGGTGGGAGGTCTGCAGCCCGGAGCGCCGCGGGATGCGAGCAGGCGATCGACGCGTCGCACCAGCTCGCTGACCGGAAACGGCTTGGAGAGAAAGTCGTCAGCGGCTGTCCGCTCGCGCCAGTAGCGGTCGTTCTCCGGGGAGTCGGCGGTCAGGCAGGTGAGGATGATCACCGGAATGCTTTTGAGGGTGGAATCGGACTTCATAAAGGTGCAGATGTCCAGGCCATTTTTGCCCGGCAACATCACATCCAGCAGGACAAGATCGGGAGGCGATTGGCGGATCTCGCGGTCCGCATCGTTGCCGTTGTCTACCGCCTCGACCTCGTATCCCTGGCGACTGAGCGCTTTGACGATCGCCCGGCGGGTGGCACGGTCGTCTTCAGCTACCAGTATCCGCGCTCTCATCGTCTCGTACCCGCGCTGCCGATCGGAGCGTTCCGGTCTTCCGTGCACCAGGCGGATCATACTCTACCCGGGGATGCGTGAGGGGTCAATCCGCATTATAGGGAGAAACCGGTATCGGGAATCGGGAGCGGCGGGCGGCCGACAATAGCCTTTACTGCGTTGTCCCGGCGCCCGTACACTGAGTGGGTTACATTCGGGGTTCGGGGGCGACGACGATATAGGCCGGCTTCGGGTGGTGCTCATGGATGATGCACGCGGTCAAGTAGTGAAGGCGGCTGCCGACATCCGCAAGGTGAGCGTGGTGATGCCCGTGTACAACGAGCGCTACACCGTCACCGATGCGGTGCGCGAAGTTCTGGCTGCGCCGCTGCCGGACGGCTTGGAATTGGAGCTGATTGTCGTGGATGACGGTTCCACGGATGGAACCCGGGAGAAGTTGGAGCAGCTACAGGGCGAACATCCGACGCTGAAGATTCTTCATCAGGAGACGAATCGTGGCAAAGGAGCGGCGGTACGCCGTGGAATACGGGAGGCTACCGGCCAGGTGATTCTGATCCAGGATGCCGATCTGGAGTATGATCCGCGGGAATATCCCCGCCTGCTGCGGCCGATCCTGGAGGGAAACGCGGACGTCGTCTATGGCTCGCGCTTCTTAAGCGGTGAATACCGCCGGGTGCTCTTCTTCTGGCACAGTGTTGCCAACCGCCTGCTGACTACACTTTCCAACATGTTCACCGATCTGAATCTGAGCGATATGGAGACCTGCTACAAGGTGGCCAAGTCTTATCTCTGGAAGTCCATGCCGATACGCTGCCGGCGGTTCGGGCTGGAGCCGGAGATCACCGCGAAGTTCACTCGTCGGGGCTGCCGGATCTACGAAGTGCCGATATCTTATCGCGGGCGTTCCTATGCTGAAGGCAAGAAGATTACTTGGTGGGACGGTGTAAAGGCCCTCTTTGCCATCATCTTCTTTGGACTGGTGGACGATGCGCATGATTACGAGTATGCGCGCACCCACATCCGGCAGGCATGGCGGGGGTTGAAGGAGTCCCGCGGGCTGGCCGAGGCGGTCAGGCGGTGGGTGGGTGAGAGCATCCTGGAGGTCGAGGCGGGTCTCAACCCGCTGGCGCGATATCTGTTGCCGCGGGAACAATATCTGTTGACGGGCACCGGTCGGCGCCATGTCGAGTATCTGCAGAACTTGTTCTGGTCTGCCGGTCATGTGGAAGTCCGGCGGCTTGATCCCCAGGATGACGAGGGATGGTCCCGGCTGGAGGAACGGTTTGATACGGTGATCTCTATTCAGAGCATCGAGGAGTATAGGGACGATATTGCCGTGCTGCGCAACTTGGTCAAGGCGCTTGCGCCCGGGGGCAGGCTGATTCTGGCGGTCAGTGCTCACCCGAATCTCTATTCGGACTGGGATCGTTCGCTGGGGCGCCAGCGGCGCTATCGTCCGCAGGATGTTCTGGCGCGTTTGAAAGAGACCGGCTTGGAAGTTCAGGCGACATGGTGGGTCAACAAGATAGGGTATGCGGCGCGGAGATTGTACGGCGCACGCTTGGGGCCGGGCCGCTTCACGCGCCTGATGCGAAGGGTGAATGAGTGGATGAGTGGTCCGTTGAGGGCAGCGGATCGGATTTTGCCGGGCAAAGGACTGGTCCTGGTGACCGTTGCCGCCAAACCCGCCGACTCCTGACCGGTTCTTTGATTTTGACTGCAGGGGCGGAAATCGTATACAATTGCGGTAGATCAACGGATGCGGGAGATTCCGCCGGTGGAAGGGCGGTATACTATCGGCCGATGGCTGGGTAAAATGTCCTTGATGGAAGACAAGGACGGGCCAGTCCGATTCGTACGTAGCAGGGTGGCTGTCGTCCGGCGGGCAGTCAGTTTCGCTGCAGTAGGCGTGTGGCTTGCGCAGGGGGCTGCGGCGGCGGACTATTTTGTCAATGATGCCTCGACCAACGGAGACGTGTA
>DTYT01000127.1 GCA_012961745.1 Kiritimatiellia bacterium
GAGGCGGCGCAGCAGCGCACGCAACCCGTCAACAGTGACAAGGTAATCGCAGTCGACCGCTTCCAACCCCGCCAGGCCGGTATGCCCCATCCCATGCAGGGTGACTTCCACCAGATCGTACGTTCCGGTGCACCTCTCGACATAGGCACGTAAATCCGACACGATGAAAGCAACGCCCGGGGCGGAAAAGATGCCCCCGGCAAGGTTATCCAGCAATTGGACCGTGCGGGCCACCGGCACGTTCTGTTCCACCGCTTCGATCCGCCCGCGGGCATGCCGCAGTGCGCGCAGCAGCTCCGTTCCGCCGTCGGCACCCAGCAGCAGGACGTTCTCCGTCCGCCTCAATGCATAGGGCAACGCACCGGTGAGATGATCCGCCCACTCTAACGAGCTCTCTGCCCCGGCCCCAGCCGCTGGTCGCCGACGGTTTATCACGGCGGCCAGATCCCCGTCGCGGAAGATGCCGATCTGGGGAGCAACGGGGAGCGCGGCGGCCCCGGTGCCCGGTTGGCCGGGAGTTTCCCTTATCCGGTCGGAGTCGAGCACCATTATCCATCCATCAGGGAAATAGGCCTCATGCAGTACGCGGCAGTCACCGGAAGCCAGCAGGACGGAAAGGTGTTTGAACTGGGAAAGAGGCAGCTCCAGGTGAGGCAGGCACGCCCACCCCAACGCAATGATTCCCACCAGCACTACTGCGCGCCTCCTGCGCACGGCCATGACACCCAGCAGCGCGGGCACGAACGCCTCCCACGCGACGATGACCGGGCTCTGGCAATACATCAGCGCCAGTGCCACGCCCAAAGCCGCGGCCCCGCCCAGCATGGACGCCGCGTAAACCAGGGCCGTGCGGTGTTTCAGCACCCGGAAAATCACGCCGGTGGCCGCGGATCCGAAGAAGAAAGGCAGCAACAAGGGTACATAGGCAAGGACCATCCGAAGAGAGCCCCGGCGGGTGCCGATCAGTATCACCGGGTCCGGGGTGGTCTGCAGTATCATCCACAGGCAGACCGGGATGCTGGCGGCCGTCATCCCTGCCAGAAAGGGCAACCAGCGACCGCCGGCGGTCGCCGTTCCGGTGCGCAGCAGGATCACCGCCGCGGCCCCGCCCAACCCTACGCCGAAAAGTGAAACGGCTATCGCCAAGTAAGCAAACTGGTGGCCCCACGCCACGGAGAGGATGCGGTTAACGGAAATCTGGAACCACATACCCGCGGCGCTGATCGCCGCTACGGTGAAAAGCAGTCGGCGGGGAGTAGTGCCGTCCCCACCCCAGATCAATCCTTTCCCCGAGGATTCCACGCAGCAGGATCATCCCGCCGGACGGCCCGCGCCGGAAACGCCTGGTGCAGCCACCGGTCGGCTTCTTCCCCTTAGTATCCTCGGGACGAAGGATGACTCCAGCCCTTTTTCCCGCAGGCGGCTGGCGGTAATTGAGTTCATAATTGGCCTTCTTCAATGCATCCACCACCGACGTCGTCTTGCCCACCAAGCCGATTTTCTGCATCGCCTCCTGGAGAGCTTCCACGTAACGAAGTACCGGCGGACGCTTGAACGCCGGCGCAGTGATTCCGGCATCCATTTCCATGACGAAATCGTAGAAGGAACGCGAAGTATAGCGGTCACACACGTCCAGGGCCTTATCCATCAGGTCCTCCCCCGTGAGGGAGCGGTAGGGCTCCAGGGCGCGGACGAGCTGCGCCTGATCCTCTGGGGCTGCGCCCTCCACCGAGCGAACCACCGACACCAGGGTGGTATAATCCACGCCAAGGGGATCAAGAGGGACTTCTCGGATATGAAAGCCATTATGAATGCCGGCACGAAGGTCATGGTCAGCAACCAGCCTCCGGCCACGCCAAAGGCGACATGCAGTCCGAACACCCTCACCGGCGGGATAGGGGTAGTAGCCAGGGAAGCAAAACCCGCAATGGTGGTGGTAGTGGCGTACAACATCGGCATGAACAACTCGCGCACCACGTGAAACAGAGTCTGACGCCGGTCCCGGAAGCGGTGATAAGTGTCGAAGAACTCACTCAGCACGTGTATGGAATTGCAGACGGTGATGGGCATGACGAAAATCGGGATCATTGAGCTCATTATGTGCACCCGGAAGCCCAGCCCGATCAGCAGTCCCATCGTCCAGCCGGTCGCGATCACCAAGAGCAGTATCGGCGGCGTGATCAGGGCGACGCGACGGAAGAAACCGTACATCAGCAGCGAAAGGATCGGGAGGGCCATGGGGGCGGATATCGCCATCTGAACCAGCATCTCCACACCGAAGGTGTCTTCAGCCACCGGCAGGCCGGTAATGAACACCCGGTCGTCTCCAGGCCAGTCCCGCGTCAAGCGCCGCACGAGACTGGCGACGTTGTAGCTGAATCGCTTCTCCACAATCGGGATGTAGATACAGACCGCGCGCCCGTCCTCGGAGACCAGGGATCATAGTAGAGCGGATTGTTCATCGCATCCTCGCGGATCGCCAGAGCTTCCTCGCGCGTCCGCGGTGCGTGCTTCGAGGTACTCCAGTTTCAGGGAACCGAGATCGGCCTGCTTTATGTTGTCCACCACACTGGGACTAATCAGCTCCGAGCCCACGATTGCGCTGGCCCCCTCATCGGTAAAAAGCCCGTTCGGGTCATGACGGAAGGCTACGTCTCCGATCCTTTTCAGCCAGCTCCGGGAGCGCAGATCCAGGCTCATCCATTTCCGTTCCGTGGCGTCGGTCACCACCTGAGGCCGTCCATCTGGCCCCCGGCGGAGGGAAAGCAACTGGCGCGTGAGGAGGTCTATCCGGCCGAGGGTCTCCACATTGAAAACTCCGTCCGGATGTTTCTCGTTCACAATGCCGACAATAACGAAGTCGTAGAGACGGAATTTTCTCTTGATCTGGTTATGGAAGACCCGGACGAGCTCGTCCTCGGCGAGCATGTTTTCCGGGTCCGTGTCGAAGGCCACCCGGGGAAACTGGACCACGGCCAACACCGTCAACAGCAACACGGCCCCAGTACCAGCCACGGATGTCGCGTACTGAAGCGGGTCAACGCCAGTCGCTTGAGGTTGTCACCATTGCGCATACTCCCCCTCCGCCCGGGTGAGGGTGGTCGCTCTCCTCAGCTCAGCGGACAGGTTCCCGTGGAACACGTGCCGCTGGTGCAGCTGGAGTCGGAACCGTCAGGCCCCGTGCGCGCGGAAAAGGCCGAGAACTGTTTTTCCAGCTTCCGGCTGCCGCACTGGGGGCATTTCGACGGTCGTTCATCCGACCGCATGGCAAGATGTTCGAAAACGTGTCCACACTTGTCACAGCGATATTCAAACAGCGGCATCTCCATCCCTCCTTTGCCCGCACGCCCTGCTCACGTCAGGTCTTCCTTTCCCATGTTTACGACTGCTGCTCAGCGGCTGCTGCTCCTATCGCCGAGACCAGGGCCTGTTCCGATTGCACGCCCACAAACTGCCGTACCGGTTGCCCATCCTTGAACAGGATCAGGGTTGGAATTGCCCGGACAGCGTATCGAGCGGCAACCCGTCCGCATTCGTCCACATTGACCTTCGCGATCGTGGCCGTGCCTTGCACACGGCTGGCCACCTGTTCCAGGATCGCCGCCTGCATAAGGCAGGGGCCGCACCAGGGGGCCCAGAAGTCCACCAATGTGATTCCCTGGCCGATCTCGGCATC
>DTYT01000128.1 GCA_012961745.1 Kiritimatiellia bacterium
GCTGCCCGACATGCCCAGGTGCAGAATCATGCGGCGCTGGCCCAAGTCGAACAGGAGGTACTTGCCGTGGCGCCAGATGCGGCGGATGACCTGTCCCCGGACGAGCCGTCGGAACGATCGCGGCGGGGTGTTCTGCAGCAGCGGGGCCCAGAAGACCTCCGCCGAAATGATGCGCTGCCCGGGTACCCCGGCGTGGACCAGGTCGCGCAGCACGGTTTCGACTTCCGGCAGTTCCGGCATATGAGCTTTCCCCGTCGCTTCAGGGAAGGAAGTCCCCTTTGCGCAACTTTTGCGGCAGGTAGGTGTCCAGCACGAAATTGAGACCGTGCTTGGCAAACGCCTGCTGCTCGACGCGCACGCCGAGCTTCAGGAGCAGCCGGAGCGCTTCCTGCCAGCGCGGATGATGACGGATAAAGGGATCGTTCTTGAGGGCGTCCTTGGCCCGTTTGATGTCCACCCCTTCCAGGGGGTGGGTTGCGTCCTGGAGATCGTAATCGCCGATGTCCCACGGAGTGACGCCCAGAAAGCGGGCTTGGGGGACGCAAAAGAAGCGGTTGATGTGGGCCGCCTGGCCGGACCCCACTTTCAGGGTGCGGTAGATATTGCAATAGCCGTACGGATCGCCATCGGTGAACGCCAGCACATCCAGCCCGGAGGCATCGGCCAGGCGGCGGATGAAGCGCCGGCAGGCGCGGGTGGGAACGCCGCTCATGGAGATGAGTATGCAGTTGGCTTTGAGGTAGTAGCGGTGGTGGACGAGGCGCTGAAACAGGGATGCGGTCTCCACCACCAGCACGAAATCGGCTTGCGTGTGGAACTGCAGGTGCTCAACGCGCGAGGGAATACTCCAGGCACCGGTGCCGAGGCGGGTGCAATCTATTTCGATGCGGCGGCCGGAGACGGGATCGCGTTCCACCACTACGAGGGGGCCGCAGACTTCACCGCCGCGCTCCTCGGGAATATAGCCCAGCTGCTCGCGGTTGATTCCCAGCATGGCCTCGATGTCGTCCAACAATGCGTCGCTCTCGGTCTGGTCGTCGAAGCGGCACTGCCCCCAGCTCTTGCTGTTGTAGTACACTTCCCGCTTGCCGGCGATATCGTTGCGGTCCAACAGATCGTTCTTGGTAGTGGCCAGCAGCCGCATGGACTGCGCGAAAGTTTTGACCGTGTTGTAAGACAACGTCCGGGTGACGCGGCGATCCTGGATCTTGAGGTATCCGACGCGCGGATCATAGGCCACGTTGGACAGCGCACGCACCGGGAATTGCAGGGCGGGTTTCTTGTGACTGCGGACGATGTCGCGGTAGACCCGCTGGGCCACTTCAAGGATCCGCCGGGCGGCGTCTTCCCTTGAAGCCGGCGCCGGGCGGCGGTGCTTTTTGTGGGGGGCGGTGCTCACGGGCTCATCCCTTTCCACGGTTGGACAATTGCAGACGGCTGCGTTCCAGGCTCTCGCGGAGCCGGTTCACTACGGCGCGTTCCTGCCGCTCGGACAGCGCGAGGATTTCCTTCAGTCCGAGAGCCAGATGCGGGATGTACTTCTCAATGTGCTGGAGCTTCCGCTGGGCTTCCGCCTGCCGGCGCCGCCGGTTCAGGTAGACCGCCAAGCGCCTCCCGCACTCCTGGAGAGCGAAGGTCATCTCGCGGACGATCTCGGGATAATGTGCGACGGCCTCCTTGCTTTCGCTGACGAACGGGACCCAGACGCTGGCAATGTGCACCAGGACTACCATGGGACCCAGCGGCAGCGAGTTGCGGGGCTGGCTCAGGCCGTAATTACGCCAGTTGGCTGAGGCCACGGCGCGGGTCATGGCACAGGCCCCGGACATGTACAGCAGGGGAACGCGGTTGGCGAACCGCAGCACACGGACCGGGTCCTCGGCCCCCAGGTCGGGATTTTCCCCGGGGCGGGCGTATGCCAGAGCCACCTCTATCTGGAACGGGTTGCCGCGGTAGACCGCCGGGGGACGGGTGACGGCTGTGTAGAAGTCCGCCTGGATTTCTTTCTTGAGCCCGAGCAGAAGCTGCTCCTCCCCGATCGGAGAGAGGCAGTCGATGGGTGGTCGAACGATTCTGGTGTGGGAGATGGCCTTGTAGAGTCTCTCGGCATCTCCCTGGGCGATCCTGGCAGGGCGTGTCCCGGGATCCAGTCCCGCCCGCCGGCAGATTTCCTCGGCCACCCGGCTGCTCACCCGGCAGAAGTTCTCCCTCAGGGCGGCCTTGAGGGTGCGCTGGGAAGCATCCTTGAGGATCTGTATGAGCATGCCCAGTTCCACTCCGTGGGGATGGGGCCTGATCTCTGCGGGGCGTGGGGGGAGCCGTTCCGTCGCGCGGCGGAAGCGGATCCACGGTGCGGCGCCATCGCCCGGGAGCCGTATGCGGTAATGCAGCTCCAGGTGAGGATTGACCACTGCGCATTGTCGAAGATATTCGTCCACCGAAAGCTTCCCGCGGATATAATTCCCTTCCAGGACGATGGATACCATGGTTCCGTGAAGGGCATGTGAGATTCTCTGCGTGCGGCCGGTCTCGCCGGTGGTGAAGAATTCCGGCCGCCAGTCGATCCGGCGGTCCCGGACCACGACCGGCTGGTTCTTCCGCGTGTCGATCATCACCTCAACATGGTGGGCCGGCTCGCGAGCTCCGGTGCGTGACAGAATTACAGTCGGCTGGCTGGTGGTGAGCTGGCCGTACATGCCCGCGGCGCTGATCCCCATTCCCTGCTGCCCGCGGGACATCCGGAGGCGGTGGAACTTGGAACCGTACAGCAACTTGGCGAAAATCCGCGGTATCTGCTCCCGAATGATGCCGGGACCGTTGTCGGTGACCGAAACGCGGAAGCGGCTGGTTCCCACCTGCTCGATGTCCACGCTGATTTCCGGCAGGACGCCGGCTTCCTCGCACGCGTCCAGCGAGTTGTCCACGGCTTCCTTGACCGCAGTGAGGAGGGCCTTGCGCGGGTTGTCGAAGCCGAGCAGATGCCGGTTCTTGAGGAAGAACTCGGACACCGAGATGTCGCGTTGCCTGCGGGAAAGGGTGTGGGCGGTCTCGTAAGAGACCGATGTACCGCCGCGCCTTGCGCGCGCTTTACGCTGTCGGTCGGACGTCATCCTCGCTGTCCCCGGAAACGAAGCCCCAGCCCCTGGTCCGGACTCAGCCGTCCGTGGAAGCGGCCGAGAGAGTCATCGTAACACCAGAGCCACCTGTACGAACCAGGCTTCGTCGGCGTCGGAATCTATCCGGTTGCCGTCCTTGTCCTTGAGCTGGTAGTTGCGGAGGACCGCGAGGCCGGTTCCCGCCCGTAACCATACATGGGGCGCCACGGACACCTCGCCCCCACCGTGAATCCGGAAGCCTTTGATTTTCAGCTCATAGTCGGATCCGGCCTCGTGGACGTGCCAGACCCCGCCGGCAGGCTGCGCCTGAAGATAGGCAAGCCAAGAGCGGCTGGGTGCCCATTCCAGCCGCAGGTCCGGGAAGAGCGCCTTGATGCGCAAGTCCCAGCCGTTATCCCAGACGAATCCACCCAGGGGATATACCCGCTCCTCCCCCAGCACGCGGTCGTATCCCACGCCCAGTCCCCACTGAAGACGGGTTCCGGAACGGTAGAGCACCGCGCCATGCAACAGCGTCTGATAATCATCGCCGGTAACATGGTCCAGGTCACTGAAGAGTCCGGGGGTTACGTTGAACCACCAGTTCCAGGGGTCCCCCTTGAGCAGCAGATCGAAGGGAAGCATCACTTGGTACAGGTCAAGATCGTCGTACTCTATTCCGGACAGAGCCAGGCGTGTCCAGACCACGTTCAGGGCGGCGGCCGCATCGAGCGCATGGGACGGCAGGTACAGCAGGGTAATAAAGGTGTCCAGTTCATGGATTGAGACGTCCGGATGACGTCCCCCTCCGGCATCGATACTGACCGGCGTTTCGCAGGATACAGCTGCCCAGGAAGCCGCCTCCTCTGGAAGATTGCCGTATTCGCGGGCCTCCACGCTTGCTGCCCAGGCCGTGCTCAGCACCCCGACTATGACGGCTAGTCTCTTCATCCGGAGTCCTCCCGATGGGTTATGTACTTGTCACTCGCCCTGCCGCCCGATGTAGAATTATAGGGCGCAAGCACGGAATGACAATCGTGCGGCGGGGGGTGTTGAAGCGATGGTCATAGGGCTGTTGCAGGTGACCCTGAGCATTCCCGAGGCCCGCTCGCTTAAGGACAAGCGGGCGGTGCTACGGAGTCTGCGCGACCGCTGCATTTCCCGCATGAACATCAGCGTGGCCGAGGTCGGCGACCAGAGCATTTGGCAGTCAGCCCGCTTGGCTTTCGTCACCGTCGCCGCCGAGCGGACTACGGCGGAACGGCGGCTTTCGCAGGTCAGCGAACTGCTGGAACGCGATCCGCGGCACGTGCTGGTCAGCGTGCGCAGCGAGTTCATTTGAGCGGACCCGGTTGTGCCGGGCGCTTGGTCGGGAGGGGCGTCGACCGCGGGGCGTATTTCCCCCGGAACGGTCCGATTTCTTTTTCGGGTTGGGGTGGACAAGCCCGGCGGGGCTGCGGTACCAGAGGGGCGTGCAAACCGGGTTTTCCAGTTCTTCGCGGAAGGATTCCCGCGGCCTGTTGCGGGAGGTCGTAGGACTGGCACTGCCTACCTGGGGGGCGTTCACCGCGCATGACTTGATGGGGCTGGTTGATATGTTCTTCGTGGGCCGCTTGGGCCCCGAAGCGGTCGCGGCGGTGGGCATGAGCGGGGTCGTGTTTGGGGTGGTGATCATGGTGGGGCACGGACTTTCGGTGGGGACCCTGACGTTGGTTTCGATTTCCCTGGGGGCCGGGCGGCGGCGGCGGGCGGCGGAGGCGGTGGGTCAGAGTCTCGCCCTGGGGATGGTGCTTTCGCTCACGGTGGCCGCCGGAGCCCTGCTGTTTTCCGACCGGATCCTGTCGGCTCTGGGGGCTACCCGGGACGTGGTGCGGGCCGGGTCGGCCTACTTGAGGATAGCCGGAGCGGGGTCCTGGGTGCTGATCATGAGTATGGTACTGGGTTCATCGTTGCGTGGGTCCGGAGACGCGCGCGGCCCGTTTCGCGCAATGGTGACCGCCAATCTGATAAATGCCGTGCTGGACCCGTTGATGATATTCGGGCTGGCCGGTTTTCCGCGCATGGGGGTGGCCGGGTCGGCTTCCGCCACGGTGGTCAGCCGGGCGGTGGGTATGGCGATGATGCTGGCCCGCTTTCGTGGGATGGACGGCCGGTCCCTATCGGGCCGCTCCGTCGGCTTGAGTTTGCGCAGGCGTTATCTTCGGCCGCGGGGGCTCCTCATGAGACAGATAGCTGCCGTCGGGGTGTTTGCTTCGGGGCGGATTCTGGTGCAGAACTTCAGTCAGATCGCGTTGATGCGGATCGTATCCGGCTTCGGCACCGGGGTGGTTGCCGCGTTTGGTATAGGTTTACGCCTGCAAATGATGGTGTTTGCGCCCTCAATGGGATTCGGTGTTGCGGCCGCGGCGCTGGTCGGGCGGTACCTTGGCGCCTGCAATCCGGTGGTAGCACGCCGGTCGGCCTGGACCGCGACTGCCTGTGCGGCGACGGTTGCGGCATTGGTCGCCCTCGGTGCTGCTGGGTGGACGGCGGCGTTGATCCGCCTGTTCAATGCTGATGGGGAAGTGGTGGCGGCCGGGACGATAATGTTGAGGTGGTTGTGCCTTTCTTTTCCTTGCGTAGCGGCTCTTTTTGTTCTGGGAAGCGCCATGGGGGGAGGTGGGGACACCCTTTCCCCGCTGGCCGCGGTGCTCGTCAGCGCCGTGATGTTGCGGTTGCCCGGTGCTTGGTGGTTGTCGCGCGGGTCCTGGGGGGTAACAGGCGTGTGGGTGGCGGTCGTTCTGTCCTCCCTGGCGGGCTCTGTGCTGGCGGCCCTTTTCTTTGAAAGGGGACGCTGGTTACGGGTGGGTCGGCGGGTGGGCCTTCAGGTCAGGGCGGTAGGGTAACCGGTGACTCTTGGTGAGGACTGCGACCGGACCGCAATGGGGATGGTCGGGGCGGTGGGATTTGAACCCACGACTTTCAGCTCCCAAAGCTGACGCGCTGCCAGGCTGCGCTACGCCCCGCCCCGCCAGATTGTGCACTGGCCGTGGCCGGAGGCGCAAGCGTGGACTTTCCGGGGCGAATCGCGTTCTGACTCCCGTTAATGTCCGGTGACATCCACCCTCCACCGCCGTATGCGGTGCACCCTCCGCATGATATGCGCCGGATGGGGGCGGTCGGCCGGCTCTTTTTCCAGGCCTTCCGGGATGGAAGGCAAGCGGGGCGTTCTTGACGCCGGCGGGGAAACCAGGTAATGAAGATGAGAAGACGTTCTGGAAGCGAGACGGAGGAAACGACGTGCCTCCCAAGCAGGCCGGGTTGGGGAAAGGGCTGGATGCGCTGCTGAAGGATTCTGCGAAGCTCGCCGGCACGGATGTCGCGGCCGCGGAAAGGATTCCCCTGGATCTCATAGATCCCGCGCCTTGGCAGCCCCGGCGACGTATGGACGGAGAAGCACTGCGAGAGCTGGCCGACTCGATACGGGAGCAGGGTATCCTGCAACCCCTGATAGTACGGCGTAAGGCGGGCGGGAGATATGAGCTGGTCGCCGGTGAGCGTCGCTTCCGGGCCGCCGGGATAGCGGGCATTGGCCAGGCGCCGGTGATCGTTATCGAGGCGGACGATTGCCGTGCGCTGGAACTGGCGCTGATTGAGAATCTGCAGCGGGAAGACCTCAACCCCATCGAGGAGGCTCGCGGTTACCGGGCTCTTGCCGACCAGTTCGGTCTCAGCCACGACGAGATCGCCCGGCACGTCGGCAAGGCACGGGCCACGATCACCAATTCGCTGCGGCTACTCGAGCTCCCCCCCGAGATACAGCAGATGCTTGCAGAGGGAAGGATCAGCGCCGGCCACGCCAAGGTGCTGCTGGGAATCGAAACGGTGCCGGAGCAGATCCTGCTTGCCAAGCGGGTCGCTTCGGAGCAGCTTTCCGTCCGGCAGCTTGAACGTATCGTCGCCCGCCATCACAAGACGCGGCGCGAAACGCGCGGGACCGAAGACATCCCCGACCGCCACCTGCAGCATATCGAGCAGGAGCTTCAAAAGCTGCTGGGCACACCCGTGAAGGTGCATTCTTCTGGCACCTGCTCCAGCGGGAAGCGCCGGAGTGGTCGAATCGTGATAGAGTTCTATTCGCCCGCAGAGTTGGACCGGCTGTTGCAATTTCTCGGCCTTCAAGAGTTGTGAGCCCGACCGGCGGGGAAGGCCGTCCGGGAGAGTTTCGATGCCGGATTGCAGGCGGAAGGCGGCGTGGTGTGTCCTTCCCGCGGTGGGGATCTTGACGGCCGGCATGGCTTTTTCCGGCCGCGGCGAACGCGCATCGTCCGAAGGAGAGCAAAAAGCGGCAACGTTCAGCGGGAGGAGGGCGTTTGAGCACCTCCAGGATCTGGTCGGCTTGGGGGATCGGACTGCGGGGACCAGGGGGGCGGAGCGGGCGGCAGAATTCATTGCCCGCCGGCTGAAGGACATGGGCATAGAAGTCAGGGTGGACAGCTTCCA
>DTYT01000129.1 GCA_012961745.1 Kiritimatiellia bacterium
GATCCAGCGGCGGGGCGGCGGCGGCAGTGGCCGCCGGACTGGTTCCGGCGGCACTGGCGAGTGACACCGGCGGTTCGATTCGTCAGCCTGCAGCGTTCTGTGGATGCGTGGGGATGAAACCGACGTACGGGAGGGTTTCGCGTTTCGGACTGACCGCTTATGCCTCATCAATGGACCAGGTCGGCGTCCTGGCGCATTCAGTAGGCGATGTAGCGTTGCTTCTGGAGGTGATCGCGGGGCACGACCTGATGGACGCTACGTCGCTGAGAGCGGAGGTGCCGCCTTATTCGGACCGGCTGGAAGGGGAGCTGAAGGGTGTACGGATCGGGTTGCCCCGGGAGTATTACGGTGAGGGTATGGACGAGGAAGTGCGCAAAGCTGTCCGGGATGCCGCCGAGCTACTGGCGCGCGAAGGGGCCGAGGTCATGGAAGTCGATCTGCCGAGTACGCGGTATGCCGTCGCCGCCTACTACATAATCGCGACTGCGGAAGCCTCGGCCAATCTGGCGCGGTACGATGGGGTGCGCTATGGGATGAGGATTGACGGGGCCGATCCGATCGAGATGTCGGGAAGGACGCGGGCGCGGGGGTTCGGTCCCGAGGTAAAAAGACGCATCATCTTGGGAACTTACGCTCTCAGTAGCGGGTACTACGATGCATACTACCTGCGGGCCACGAAGGTGCGAACGCTTATCCGGAAGGATTTCGAGGAAGCTTTCAAGCGATGCGATGTTCTGCTGACACCGGTGTCGCCGGTGAAACCATTCCGTTTGGGTGAGAAAATTGAGGATCCCTTGCAGTTGTATCTTTGCGATATCTACTCGGTGACAGCCAACCTTGCGGGGATTTGCGGGATTGCGGTGCCTTGTGGGCTGAGTGGGGAGGGGTTGCCGCTCGGAGCCCAATTCTTGGGGCCCGCATTGGGAGAAGAACTGGTTCTGCGGATAGCACACATTTACGAAGGGCTGCGAGGTCCTTTTGCCAGTCCGCCCGGATTCTGAGACGGCGCGAGGAACTTGATGCCGGGATACGACGTCAGCATAGGGTTGGAGACGCATGTTCAGCTGAAGACACGTTCGAAGCTGTTCTGTTCCTGTTCCACGCGCTTCGGAGAGGAGCCCAATACCAACATATGTCCGGTGTGCCTGGGCTATCCCGGGGCCCTGCCCGTGGTGAACTTTGAGGCGGTACGTCTCTCGGTTGTCACGGGGCTGATGTTGGGGTGTCGCATCAATCTGCAAAGCAAGTTCGACCGCAAGAATTATTTCTATCCCGACATGCCCAAGAACTACCAGATTTCGCAGTATGACCAGCCGCTATGCACCGGTGGCAGCGTCGAAATCGAAGTCGACGGCAAAGTCAAACGAATCCGGCTGCGGCGAATTCACCTTGAGGAGGATGTCGGCAAGAGTTTCCATTTCGGGGGAAGCAGCGGTGTGGACTTCAATCGTGCGGGGATTCCGCTGATGGAAATCGTCACGGAGCCCGAAATATGTTCGGCGGACGAGGCTTATGCGTACCTGGTGGCATTGAAGGCGGTTTTGGAATACGGGGCGGTGAGTGACTGCAACCTGGAAGAAGGCAATGTGCGGTGCGACGTCAATTGCAGTGTCCGGAAGCACGGTCGGTCCGGGGAGCTGGGCACCAAGACCGAAATAAAGAATCTGAATACGTTCCGGGGCGTCCAGCGAGCGTTGAAGTATGAGATCGCCAGGCAGATCCGGGTTCTCGCGGGGGGGGGCACGATAGAACAGCAGACGCTCAGGTGGGACGACGAGAAGGGGATTACGGTTGCCCTGCGGTTGAAGGAGTACGCGCACGACTACCGCTATTTCCCCGAGCCGGA
>DTYT01000130.1 GCA_012961745.1 Kiritimatiellia bacterium
AGCTTGCTCAAACATGTCGCGCACCCGGGAAGCTCCAACACCCACAAACATCTCGACGAAATCGGAACCGCTGATACTGAAAAACGGTACCTGCGCCTCCCCTGCAATTGCCCGCGCCAACAGGGTCTTTCCAGTACCCGGCGGACCAATCAACAAGACTCCTTTCGGTATGCGCCCTCCCAACCGCTGGAATCTCGCCGGATCCTTCAGAAATTCAACAATCTCCTGCACCTCTTCCTTGGCTTCCTCAATCCCCGCCACGTTGCTGAAGGTAATCTGGTCCCGGTCACGGTTCAGCAGTCGTGCGCGACTCTTGCCGAAGCTGAGGGCGCCCTTGCCGGCGATCCGCATCTGACGCACGAAAAGGAAATACAGCAGCGCGGCAAACAGGAGGAAAGGTATTGCACCCGATACGATCTGCCAAACATATGGATTTTGGGTCCGAAACTCAAAGGCCACCCCGCGCTCGCGCAGCCATCGGGGAAGGTCGTCGGTCATGATAACGTCCACCCGGAACTGCTTCGGCTTGCCGCTGCGCGGATCAATCTCCACCAGTTCCCCCCGGATGTACTGCACGCCGGAAAGTTCATTGACGATCTCGCAACTGCGAACTTTCCCCTGCTCCACCAGCTCCACGAAATCCGGATTGAACGGTATCCGGCGCGACCGCTCATGTCCCCGGGAAAAGGACTGGAACAAGAAAACGAACGCCACCAGCAGGAGCAGCCACGTCAGCAGCCCCCTCATGGGGCTCCCCGGAGGGATTTTCCGTTCCTTATCCTCAATCTCCCGCTGAGAGGTCATAGCATCATGCCTTCGCCCTGCTCACCGTACCCCCCCCGACCGCCTTTTCCGTATCGCGGAATAAGTTAGCACCCGATGTATACCTTTGCAAAGCGTTTGCCCGGAAGCACGCTTGTACCTCATCCGTCTGCACGCTAGCATCACCCCGCCATGAGCATACGCGCCGTCCAGCAGGCCCTTGCCCGGCGATTTCCTCCCTCCGCGCGCCGGTCGGTGCTTATGGCACTCCTTATTGCGGACCTCCTGATCCTCGCATTCCACGCGCGGGTATACTACGATTGGTGGTGGCAGATGGCCAATGGCCGCCACTGGTGGGAAACACACCGGATCCTGCGCACCGATCCCTTCACCTTTACGGTGCGCGGACATCCCTATATCGACAAGTACTGGCTGTCGGAGATCCTTCTGTACCCGGTCTTTGCACGCTGGGGATTCGCAGGCGCGGCCGTGATCCATGCCCTCCTCCTGCTGGGAATGGGAGCAGGTGCCTGGCGTCTTGCAAGGCGGGGCCGTCTTGACCTTTTCCTGCTGCTGAGCCCGCCGGCATTGATTCTCATCGAACAACGCAGTTCTCTGCGGATCTATCTGTTCAGTTACCTCATCCTGCCCGCCTTCCTGGCGGAGGCATGGAATCAGTTCGTGCTCCGGCAGAGGCCCAGTCCGAAAGGTGTTGCCCGGCTCTGCGCCCTGGAAGCGCTCTGGACAAACCTTCACACCGCATTCCTCTGGGGATGGCTGATCACGGGGCTGCTCGGCATCACCGGCCGCGCCCGGAATATTGAGCGGCGGCTGAAGCCGTTGCTGATGCGAAGCACTGTGGTCGCGGCCGCCACCGCCCTGGTAACAGCCGCATCCCTGCTCAACCCCTATGGTCCGGCCCTGGTGTGGGACGCGGTCGCCGGAGCATTCAACGCAGCCCTTCGCAGCCCCTCGGTGGAATGGGTCGGCCTGTTCCGGCTGGCGACACCCCTGACCCTGCTGGCCTGGGCCGTGCTCCTGGCGGGATCTGCGGTCCTAATCTCCAGATCCCGCTACCGTCTGCCAGCGCTCTCCCTACTGGGTCTCGCAGTGCTGATGAATGCGAATGCCTACCGGCATATCGGGACTTTTGCGATAGTGGCGGTCTGTCTCGTGCAACTAACGCGAGAATCTCCGCAATCGGGGGGCACCTGCCACCTCTCGGTACGGAGGACGTTGGGTATCGCAGTACCGCTCCTCCTTTTCTTCATACTGGTATGCAGCAACCGGCTTTTCCATATTCAGCGCGAGCTGAAGAGATTCGGGCTCGGCCCGATTACCAGCGAGCTGCCGGTGGATGCCGCCTCATTCGTGGCCAGGGTGGGGCTCAGGGGCAACTTCATCAATGACTGGCCGTACGGCGGGTATCTGATCTGGCGGCTGTGGCCGCGAGTATTGATCGCCGCTGACGGGCGAACCGCTCCGTTTCCCGAAGAACTGCACCGCCGGCTTGCAAAGTTTTACGACGGCGACATTTCAGCGGCTGAAGAACTCATGAGGGAACATGACATCACCGGCGTATTCGTCCCCTGGAACTGCGGTTCGACTACCAGCCGCCTCGCTCGTGACCCCTTCTGGGACTGTCTCTTCATCGGCCCCCATTCCACGGTGTGGGTGGCCAGACCGGTTGTCGAATCGCGGGGTCTCGCCCACTACCGGTTAACCTCCGCCCGGGCCCATGACCTGGTGATCCGGTCACCACAGCAGGCATACAGGGAGGATCCCTGGCTGACTTATCCCACCGCTCTCTTCCGCCGGGGGTTTGTGTTGCTCTGCCTCGGACAAATTGCCGCCGCCCAGGAACAATTTGCGGTCCTGCAGCAGGTCGCACCACGGTCCCCCCTTACACGCCGACTCGCTCAGCTGATGAAGCCTTGATCTGTGGACACTACCCGTATCTTTTCTTGACCCGCTGCACTGACGCGCCATCCTCTCCTGAAGGAGAGGTACGGCGATGCATCACGGGAATCTCCAGGAGTACCGCGCCCGCCTGAAGGACGAGCTCGCGCCACTGTTTCAAAGCCTGCGTGATCGCATTCCCGATGAGCCGGAGGGGTTCCGGCCGGCAACCCTCGCCTATCTCGACCGGGGTGGGAAACTCCTCCGCCCCGCGCTCGTATGCCTGGCCGCGGGAGCCTGTGGTGGAGACGAGGCTGCCCAGCGCGCTTTGCCCATCGCGGCCGCCGTGGAGATACTTCACGCCATGACGCTGGTCCATGACGATATTATTGACGATGATCCTGAGCGCCATGGGGGACCGTCGGTCCACGCCATCTTTGGGCAGCAGGCGAAGGCCAGGGCGAATAGCAAGCTCCATCCGCCTCCTCCCCTCTATGGAAAGAGTATGGCCATTCTCGCCGGGGATGTGTTGCATGCCGCCGCGGTGTGGATGGCGCTCGAACATGCTCCGCGACGCGGCGTTCCGCCGCAGGTTGTAAATGCCATTGTTACCCGGATGGAAGGGGACCTGTTCCCGGCCCTGATAGCCGGCCAGGCGCTGGACACGTGGCTGGGGACCATTCCCCTGCAGGACCTCGTCCGGTGGGAGATACAGAAAATCTCGCGGATGGCCCGACGGATAAACGAGCTCAAGACCGCCCGCCTGCTGTCGTTTGCAGCCTACGCCGGCGCCCTGATCGGGTTGCGGAAAACGGACGGCCGGCATTCCTGGGTTCGCCGCCTGGCAGCTTTCGGCTCGCAATGTGGCTTGGCTTTCCAGATTCGGGATGACGTTCTCGGTATTGTGGGTGACAGCCGTCGGCTGGGAAAACCGGTTGGTTCCGATATTCGTGAAGGCAAGAAGACCTTATTGCTGTCCTGCGTATTGGCAGTCGTAAGCGGTCAGGAAAGACGGCATCTGGTCGCACGCTACGGTGCGGCCGACTGCGACCAGCAGACAGCGGAAGAGCTACGCTCAATAATCATACGGTCAGGCTGTGTAGAAAAACTGAGCCATCAAGCGGCCCGGATTCTCTCGCGTGCGAAAACGGAGCTCCGGATTTTCCCCGCCTCTTCCTACCGGCGGCTCCTTTCGGAATGGGCCGACTATGTGGCGGCGCGGCGTTACTGATAGTGACCTGATGCGAATATCCCCGCCTCTACTTTTCGGGCTCCGGCAGCTTGCGGTACAGCGTCGCCAGGCTGATATTCAGAGCCTTGGCGGCCTTCTCTTTGTCTCCCCCCATTTTCTGCAGTACCTGCATCAGGTACTCCTTCTCCTTGGCACGGAGAAAGGCCTTCAGCGACGTACCCCGGAAATCCTGGACCGGGGTGCCACTGCCCACTGCCGAAAGGTCAACCGCGCTGACGATCTTCGCCGGAAGGTCGTCCTTCGTTATGCGGTTCCCCTTCGCGAAGGTCACCGCATGGCGAATCGCATTCTCCAGCTCCCGCACGTTGCCGGGCCAGCCATAGCGCTCGAGTACGAGCTGGGCGTCACGCTCGATCTCGGGAAGCGGCTTGCCTTCCCCCACTTCCTGCCGCAGCATGTGGTATACTAGTGGCATTATATCTTCGGGCCGCTGCCTCAGCGGAGCTATCTCGATCGGGATAACACTCAACCGATAGTAGAGGTCTTCCCGGAACTTCCCCTCCTCAATCAGCTTCTCCAGCGGAGTATTGGTTGCTGCCAGGACGCGCACGTCCACCGCGATCGTTTCCGTACCGCCTACCCGGCGGATTTCTTTCTCCTGCAGAGCACGCAGCAGTTTGCCCTGAATGCTTAGCGGCATGGATCCGATTTCGTCCAGGAGCAACGTGCCCCCGCTGGCCACCTCGAACAGTCCTTCCTTGTTGGCCGTAGCTCCCGTAAAAGCTCCCTTCACGTGCCCGAAAAGCTCGGATTCCAGCAACGGCTCCGGCAAGGCGGCGCAATTGATCGGCACGAATTTGTTCTTCTTGCGCTTGCTGTGTGCGTGAATCGCCTTCGCCACCAGCTCCTTCCCGGTACCGCTTTCTCCTATAATCAGTACCGTGGCATCCGTATGGGCAACACGCTCGATCATCTCGCATACCTTACGCATCGCCGGGCTTTCAGCCACAATGTTCTCAAAACGATACCGGGCTTCCAGCTTGGCCTTCAGATCCACGTTCTCCTTCACCGCCGTAGAGTACTCCAGAGCCCTCTGTACGGTGATCAGCAGCTCGTCGACCTTGAACGGTTTCGTGACGTAGTCGAACGCCCCCTGTTTCATCGCCTCCACCGCGGTCTCCACAGAGCCGTAGGCGGTTATCATGATAACCGCCATCTGCGGCTGCTCCTTTCGAGCCACACGCAACAGCTGCATACCGTCCATGTCCGCCATGCGGATATCCGATATCATCAAGTCAAACTCGGCGGCGGAAAGAAGTTCCCTTCCCTTCGCACCCCCTAACGCCGGTGTCACCTCGTGCCCTTCCGCTTTGAGCAATGTGCTCAATACACTCAAAATGCTGGGTTCATCATCCACCAAAAGAATCTTCGCCATCTCTATCCTCCCGGCGGGTACGCGATTTCAATCGCTCTACACATTACCCTAACCCGTAACATACGCGGCGTAAACTGAATTTTCTCAAATTCGACAAATTAAGGTACAGCCGCATCATTGAGCAGTTCCGAAGTAACGATCTCAGCCACCCGCTCCGCCGCCCCGGGAGGTCCCAGGCGCAGTGACACTTCCTCCAGCCCGCGCAGCATCTCGTCGCGATATGCCGTATCCGTCAGTAGTCGCACCACCGCCTCTCCCACCTTACGCCCCTGTGCCCGCACCTGCAAGAACTCCGGACATAGTTCCCTTCCCGCAATCAGGTTCACCATTCCCAAGTGAGGCACCGAAATCACCATCCGCCCCAGCCAGTAAGTGAACCACGCCGTGCGATATACGATTACCATTGGACAGCGGGCCAATGCCGCCTCCACCGTGGCGGTACCGGACGCTATCATCGCCACGTCCGCGCTGCGCAGCGCAGCGCCGGCCCGACCCTCAACCAGGCCGATCCCGCCGATGAAAGAGCGCGCCTCGCAGATCTCCTGCACAAGGCGGGAAATGCCGCGATCCGGGGCGGCTGCCACAAATCCTGCCCCCGGAAACCGCCCTCGGATCAGCTCCGCAGCCTCCAGCATTACCGGTAGGTTGCTGATCACTTCCTGCCGCCGGCTGCCCGGCAACAACAAGACGCGAGGAGTCCCATGCCACTGTACCTCCCTTTTGCATGTCTGGGGTATCCGGTCGACCAAGGGATGCCCCACGAAGTCTACCCGCAGCCCCGTACCGCGGAATACATCCGGCTCGAACGGGAAAATGACCAGCAGGCGATCAATGACACGCGCCATCAGACGAATGCGCCCGGAACCCCACGCCCACACTTGAGGACATATGAAATAGAGAACCTTTACGCCGCGGCGCTGCAGGACCTTGGCCAAAGCGAGGTTGAATCCCGGGTAGTCCACCAGCAGGGCATGGCGACAGTCCCGAACTTCGCATTCCCTGATCACGCGGCGAAAGACGCCCCGGAAAAAGGCGTATTTACCCAGCACTTCGGTGAATCCGAGGACCGCCAGTTCCCGGACGTGATGGAGAATCTCAAGACCAGCCGCCGCCAGTTCCTCACCTCCCAGGCCAAAAGGCTGAACCTCCGGAAGCATCCGGCGCAAGTGGCGCAATACCGCCCCAGCGTGCTGGTCGCCAGACACTTCGCCGGCCACAATCAGGAGTGGGATCCCCTTCATGAGCCACGCCCTCGTATCATCTCCACAATCCGACAGGCCAACCGCAGTGCTTGCGCCGCGTGTTCGGCTGGAACGACCGGGAGTGAGCGATCCGCCACACAACGGACAAAACTCCGGAGCTCACGCAGCAGCGGCTCGTCCCTCTCCAGGGGCACCGGCTCGCGCAGAATCCGCTCCCCCGCTTTACGAAAGAGCTCCCCCACCTGTTTCTCGTAGTCCAACGAGATGTAGGTATCCTCCAGGAACACCCTGATCTTCCGCATCCGTTCAGGGCTTATCCTGCTGGCGGTAACGTTTGCAACGCACCCGTTGCGAAACGCGATTCTGACATTCGCGATATCCTCACTGTCGCTCAGCACCGAGACTCCCACCGCATCCATGCGAACCACGTCGCTCCGGACCAGATGAAGGATAATCTCCAGATCGTGAATCATCAGGTCCAGGACCACGCTGACCTCAGTGCCTCTGGGACGCCCGTCCTGGCGAGGCGCCGGATAGGGCGCCAGGCGGTGGGCCTCAATGAACTTCGGGTCCGGAGCATTCTCTTCCAGGTACGAGAGGACCGGATTGAACCTCTCCACGTGTCCCACCTGCAGAATCACGTTCCGACGCTGCGCCGCCGCAACCATTCGTTCCGCCTCGGCAGTATCCGTGGCAATAGGTTTCTCCACCAGCAGGTGCACACCCCCCTCCAACAGCGGTAGC
>DTYT01000131.1 GCA_012961745.1 Kiritimatiellia bacterium
GGACCACGACGGTTCCCGAATCCGGCGCGCGGCGGCGCCATTCGACCAGCAGGTCGGTACCCCCGGCCAGCAGGTGCACCGGAGGCCGGCCTTCCGCCAGCAGGCGCAGTGCCTGCGGCAACGCATCCACGATCTCTACCCTGACCGCCATCCTGATCTCCGTTTCAGCGCCGCCTCCGGGCGGCGTCGGGTTCACCGTCCCGCGGCCGCGCGCCCCATTCTTTCGGCCGCCCGACCGACCGCCTCAACGATTTTCACGTAGCCGGTGCAGCGACAGATATTCCCCGCCAGGGCCTCGCGGATCTGCCTCTCGGTCGGAGCGCTGTTCCTGCGGAGCAACGCATAGCTGGCCATCACCATCCCCGGAATACAGAATCCGCACTGGACTGCACCGGCTTCCACATAAGCCTCCTCCAGGATCCGTCCCTCTTCCATCGCGGAAAGTCCTTCAATGGTCAGAATCCGGCTGCGGTTCGGCAACTGGGCCGCAACCAGCAGGCAGGCGCATACCGGCTGGTCGTCCACCAAGACGGTGCACGCTCCACATTCCCCCTCCCCACAGCCTTCCTTGGCACCGGTCAATCCCAGCTCTTCGCGCAGTATGTCAAGCACGCGGCGCAGCGGCGGCACTCTCAGGGACACCTCCCGGCCGTTGACAAGCCATGTCCGCCGTATCCAGTCCTCCGCCGGGGCGTTCTCTCGGGCAGGTTCGCCGTTCACGGCGCATCCCCCTTCCGCTCGATGGCGCGAAACAGTTTCTCCGGGGTCACCGGCAGGTCATGGATCCGCCGCCCGACGGCATGCTTCAAGGCGTTGCCTACCGCGGGCGCGGCACCGTTCAACGGCAGCTCTCCCAGGCCCTTGGCACCCGTCGCACTGTACGGGTAGGGACACTCGACGAAGGTCACTCGTATCTCGGGGATATCCAGGGCCCCGGGTACGATGTAGGTCTGCATCCGGGCGGCCTCGAAAAGCCCTTCCGCCACCCCCACTTTTTCCATGAGGGCATAGCCGATTCCCTGCACCAATCCCCCCTGCACCTGCCCTTCCGCCAGAACCGGATTCACCACCCGCCCGATGTCCAGGACGGCGGTGATCTTGATCGGCCCAATTGCCAGAGTCGCCCGCTCCACCTCTACTTCCGCCACGTAGCATGCCCACGAATAGTCGGGGTACGCGTCCCCGCGAAAGCGCTCCTGATCCCACTGCGTCCCGGGCGGCAGGCTGAATACTGCCTCGAACCTCTGCTGCACCCCGGTGGTCCGCAAATAGTCAAGAGCCGCCCGCGTGAAGTCCAGCGACCGCCCGGTTTCGCTGCTGAAAGTACCTTCCTCCAGCACGCATCCCTCCCCGTCGAAGAAGTTTCGCGACACGAACCGCTGAAGGGCCTTCTTCATCGCGACCGCCGCGTCGTAGAGCACCGCCCCCACCACCATCGTGGTGCGCGAGGCGACCGTGGGGCCGCTGTCCGGGACCAGCGCGGTATCCGGCAGGGGGTAGCGGACGCGGTCGATCGGCACTGCCAGAGCATCTGCAACAATCTGGCGAAGGACGGTCTGGGCCCCCTGTCCCATTTCGGTGGAACTGGCCCTTATCACCACGGCGGGCCCGCCTTCGGGTCCCCGCGCCAGCTCCACTGCCGCCCGCGCCCTTATGCGGGCCTCACCGTCGCCGGTGAATCCCGCCCCGTGACAGAAGTAGGCCAGCCCGATCCCGTACCAGCGATCACTCATCGTCCGTCCGCGGCTGCAGTGCGCGTACCGCGCCCCAAAACGCGACAGCTCCAGGGCCTTCCGGAGCACCGCCGGGCCCCCGTATTGCTCGGGGACCCTCTGCCCCGTGGTGGTGGTGTCGCCTCCCCGGTAGATATTCCGCAGCCGGAATTCGTCCGGCCGCATTCCGCAGGCCTCGGCCAGCTCGTCTACGTGGGATTCCAACGCCCAGAAGGCCTGGGGAGCACCAAATCCCCGGAAAGCGCCGGAGGGCGGCATGTTGGTGCGCACCACCCGGCCCTGCACCACGACGTCGTCGCACCGGTAGCCGATCGCCGCGTGAATGATTCCCCGCGCCAGAACGACCGGACTGAGCGTGGCATAGGCACCGCCGATCAGCAGGAAATCCACCCGCCATCCGGTTATCCGGCCCTCGCGTGTCAGGCCGGTGCGATGTCTTACCCACGACGGATGCCGCTTGGTGGTAAAGAGGATATCCTCCTCCCGGTCAAAGACGATCTTGACGGCACGGCCGCTTTTCAACGCCAGCAACGCGCAGTATCCGGCGAGCAGGGAGGGGAACTCCTCCTTGCCGCCGAAACCGCCGCCGACCACGGTCTGCCGCACCCTCACCTTCTCCGGCGGCAGGTTCAGCAACGCGCATAGTTCCGGCTGCACGTAGTAGGGACATTGCATGCTGCCCTCGACGAGCACCCCACCATCCTCCTGGGGTACCGCGATCATCCCCTGGGGCTCGATATAGAGCTGCTCGGCGTACCCGGTACGATATTCGCGTTCGACCACGATCCGGGCTTCCCGCAACCCTTGCTCAGCGTCACCCTTGCGGATTTCCTGGCTCCACAGATACTCCAGCTCGCCGCCGGCCTTGAAGACACGCACCACTTCATCCGGTTCCGTCAGTGCGGGAACGCGCCGAATGCGGGGCTTCACCGCGGCGGCCGCCGCATGGGCCGCCTCGCGCGTCGGCGCCGCCACCAGTGCCACCGGTTCGCCCCGGTACCGCACCTCCTTGGCGGCCAGAAACGGCATGTCGCGTACGAGGGACTCGACCACGTTGCTGCCGGGGATGTCATCCGGGGTGACGAGCACCACCCCGCTCCAATCGAAATGGGGATCCCGCTCCAGCCCTTCAACAAATCCGTGCGATACCGGGGAACGAACGATCGCGCCGTACCACATGTTAGGGCGGCGCACGTCGCCTACGTACCGGGCCTTCCCCTGAACCTTCTCGATCGCGTCGGTACGCTCCACGGGGAGCCCGACATATCCGCGCCGGGTTACGGTTACCATATCGCCCACCCTACAGGGTCCACCCGCAGTTTAGCATCCGGCAGCCGTCCATCAACACCCAATACCTAGGGTGCACTCCCGACCACCGCCCGAAAACAAACCGTCCCGCACCCCTCCGCGGGCGCGGGACGGACTTTCGGTCAAGAATCTCGTTTTTCTCCCGTCCGAGCCGGTACTACCAGCGTCGCCGGTCACGCCCTTCGAACCGGCCGCCTTCAAACTGCCGTTCGCGGGGTCGGGCTTCGTTCACGCGAAGCGCCCGTCCCTGGAACTCCTTGCCGTTGAAAAGCTCTATCGCCCTGGCCGCCTCGGCTTCCGACGCCATCTCAACGAAGGCGAAGCCGCGCGACCGGTTGGTATTTCTATCCAGCATCAGGTGACAACTCACCACCTGTCCCGCCTGGCTGAACAGGTCGGCGATGTCGCTTTCCATAGTGCTGTAGGACAGGTTGCCTACATACAGACGCGTTGACATATCTACCTCTCGCTCTGCTGCTGCTTCACACCGAACCCCCGACAGGAACACTGCAGGTGGAACGTCCAACACGGAGTGCATCCATCACGCAGGTCTCCCGTTCGAGGAGTCCACTACCGAGCGCAACCTATCACTGCGGAGCCGAATATGCAAACAAATTGATCACTTTTCTTCCTCGGCACCACCCGAGCGCTTCCTCGGGGGCAACTATTCCCTGGCAATCCCCGGGCGCTGCAACGAAAATCATGCCGTCCAGGAGGCACACGGGACACCGGAGGAGAAGACCATGAAGGAGGCCGAAGTGCGTATTGATGTCGATCTGCTGGATTCGTTCGTCTACGACGTCTTCCGCGGCATGGGCGTGCCCGCGGATGATGCCCGCATCTGCACCGACGTCCTGCTCAGTGCGGACAAGCGGGGCATTGATACCCATGGAATCGCCCGGCTGAAAAGCATCTACTACGATCGCGTGGTTCATCACCGCACGCAGAACCCGATCACCCGCATCGACACCGTGCAGGACCGCGCGGCGACCGCCGTCCTGGACGGGAATAATGGAATGGGCATGGTCATAGCCCACCGTGCAATGGAGCTGGCCATGCGTAAGGCCCGGCAGCACGGCCTGGGCATGGTGGCGGTACGCAATTCCAACCACTACGGCATCGCCGCCTACTACGTCTTGATGGCCTGCCGCCAGGATATGATCGGCCTGACCGGTACCAACGCCCGCCCTTCGGTGGCGCCCACCCACGGCGTGGAAAACCTGCTCGGCACAAATCCCTTGGTCTTCGGCATTCCCACCGACGAGCCGTTCCCCTTCACCAATGACTACGCCCCCTCCATCGTGCAGCGCGGCAAGATCGAGCACTACGCGCGCCAGCGGAAACCCCTGCCGGAGGGATGGGTCATAGACCGCAACGGCCGGTACGTGACCGACCCGGAGGTCGTCCTTCACGCCCTCGGGGAGGGCAACGCCGCGCTCCTGCCCGTGGGGGGCCGGGGAGAACAGTTCGGCGGGCATAAAGGTTACGGCTTCCTCACCGTGGTCGAACTCCTCGCCGCCTGCCTGTCACAGGGAGCCTTCCTGGAACAACTGTCGGGTGCCGTCCAGGGGCGGCGCGTCCCCCACCGCATCGGGCACTTCTTCCTCGCCGTGGACATTTCATTCCTAACCGATCCGGAGGACTTCAAGAAGCGCGCAGGGGACATCCTGCGTCGCCTCCGCAACTCCGCCAAGGCGCCGGGGGCCCAGCGGATCTATACTTGCGGCGAAAAGGAACACCTGGCCTGGCAGGAACGCCGCCGGTCCGGGATCCCTCTGCTGCCGCAAACCCGGTCCGAAATGATCACCATGCGCGACGAACTGGGGCTGAACCACCGCTTTCCGTTCGAAGGCTGAGACGGCGCCCGGCACCCCGCGCCACCGTGCCGGGCGAGCGTCCTGAAGATGGGACGCCGGATTAAACCGGCGGGGCATCCAGGCGTATACTGGATAGGGGTGAAAGACCGCCTCCAGCATTGCGGCCCTGCAGCGCGTCCGGTTGCCCGCCGCGGCCGCCCGGTATTGCTTGGGCTGGTGCTCGGCGGCCTGCTCCTCCTGGCCCCGCCGCCCGCGGGCGGCTTCATCATACTGACCAACGGCTACTTCCGGGACACCGAAAGCGGAAGTTACTGGATACCTCACGGCTTCGCCTACCAGACCATCAACTCCGCCGTATTCGCCACCCAGTCCCCTGCCCAGATCGAGTACGATATGCTTGAAATGCGGAAGGTCCACGCCAACTCCCTGCGCGTAGACTTTACCTGGGGCGAAATCGAGACCAACGACAATCAGTTCGACTGGTCACGCACCGATCACATCGTCCAGACCGCCGAGGATCTCGGGCTGCGGCTCTTTCCGCTGATCGGCTACCAGTATCCGCCCTCCTGGTTTCCGACCCAGTGGCTGGCGGTCAAGCAGAACCGAGAACAGTCCAATATCATCAACTACGAGCATCCCGACGCCCGCAGCGCCTACACCGATTTCATCAGCCGGGTGACCGGCCGTTACCAGGACAGCCCCGCGATCGCCGCCTGGATCCTCGGCAATGAATATGCCTACTTCGACCTGTGGGAAACCAACGACCCCCACCTCTTCGTAGGGTACGACAGCATCTCGCAGGCCGCCTTCCGCAACTGGCTTTCCAACCACTACTGCGGCAGCATCGCCGCGCTCAACTCCAATTGGGGCACCGCCTACAGCTCCTTCGATGAAGTGCTCATGTCTACCAATTATCCCTCGGACAGGCACGATCCCGGCTACCACGACCTGATTCAATGGCGCAAGCAGAGTATCGGCGACTCTGTCGCCCTGGGGGCAGCCGCCGCCCGCAGCGCGGAC
>DTYT01000132.1 GCA_012961745.1 Kiritimatiellia bacterium
CGCGCAGTTGCGAAAAATGCACCGACACCGATGCTTGTTCAGCGATAGACTCCAGCAGCGTCCGATCCGATCGCGTGAAAGCGTTCCCGTCGGCACGGTTCACCACGACGATCACACCGATCACCCGGTCATGGAAGCGCATGGGGGCTGCCAAAGCCGTATGCACCTCCAAGAGGTCTCCGGAATAACGCGGAGCGCGGGGATCACGCTCCGGATCTTCCACCAGCACGCATCCCCCGAGCGCCGCCTCGCCTACCAGTCCCTCCCCCTCTTTGATGCGTTCGCTCAATACCGCTTCGCGCAGTCGCTTGGCTCCGCCACCAACCCAATCTACCGACGACCCGTTCCGCGTCCCTGCCATCGGTGGAAACATCCCCGCAACCGCTCGGGCCCGCAATACCTTCCCCTCCTTATCGAAAAGATAGATCGCTCCTGCGGAGGCACGCACGATGCGCAATGCATAGAAAAGAACCCGGTTGAGCAGCAGATCGGTATCCACGTCTTCGGCACCGGCGAACACTTCCCCCACATCATGTACAAATCCCACCATAACCTGCTTTTCCTGCAGAAGCCGGTTGACCTCCCCCCTGAGCCTGACTATATGCAGGGCTAGTCCGACGAAAGTCAGCGCCAGCAGGGAAATACTGACCACACAAATCATAGCTGCCCGGTCCGAGCCTCCACCGCGGCTACGGCCACGGATCCACCAGCGGGCCCCGCATCAACTCTCACCGGTGGAATGTGAACTCCTTTCCAAATACTCCACCACATCCCTGAAACGCGGAACGTTTTCCGGCCTAAGGTTCATCAGTTCCCGGTGGGCCTCGAGCATGGTCCTGCGGGTCCCGGTCACGTCCTCGTGCACATCCAGCTCCACGAAATCGGCGGCTTCTCCCAGAAGGGATCTTAATTCCTCGGCTGGCATGCCCGCCACGGCCGGACGCACCACCGTGTCCAGTCCCAAAGTCGAAAGCAGCGCCCGGGCATGCGAAGTCAGGTTAACCATTAGAATCTCACCCTGTCTTTCGCGCGACAATCGGGATGCCAGCCCGGCAATGACCCCCATGAAAGTACTATCCATCTGGGTGCAGTGCCGCATGTCGAAGATCATCTGATCAAGACCCCGCTGGATCGCCTGCTCACCATAGCGCTTCAGCGAGGGTGCCAACTGGTAAGAACCCCGCCCGATAACCCGAATCACCGCCTGCTTCCCGACTTCCGCCACCAGAAGGCGGGACGCCGACCCTTCCTCCCGTGTATGGTCTTCGGGCATCACTCGTGCAGACATTTCCTACTGCTACTGCACCGCTAGTATCGCGTTTCCCAGAGTATCAATGCAAGCGCTTCACCATTCGAAATCAGCCCCGCTTCCCACCCCCTCCGCGATACTGGGCCCGCCCGATCACCACAGTGAACTCTCCCCGGACCGTACCAGCCGCCATTTGCCTTCGGACATCGGTTGCCGTGCCTTCGTAGCATTCTTCGTGCCGCTTAGTCATCTCGCGGGCAATAAACAACCGACGTTGGGGATCGAGCCGCTCGATATCCCCCAACAGCCGAAAGAATCGGTGTGGAGCTTCGAAAATCACACAGGGACATTCCATGCGCAACAGCATAAGCAGCTCAGCCTTGCGACGGGCGCCCTTCCGGGGGAGAAATCCCGCGAAAAAGAAGGCACCGCCACCTTCTCCGCTGAGCACCAATGCTGCCAGCACGGCACACGGCCCGGGAACAACCGTCACCGGCACCCCAGCGCGTCGGCACTCCACGGCAACCCGCGACCCCGGATCAGATACCCCGGGCATACCGGCATCGGTGACCAGCGCCACCGCCCGCCCACGCCCCACTTCCCTCACTACCCGCTCGGCCCGCTGTGCCTCATTAAACCGGTGACAACTGACCAATCGGACATGGATGTTGAAGTGCGACAGCAAATTGCGCGTACGCCGGGTATCCTCCGCCATGACCAGATCCACACTACGCAGGATGCGTAAGGCCCGCAGAGTTATGTCCTCCAGGTTACCGATGGGTGTTCCCACCAGATAGAGCCCGGGAGCTAGTGCCTGCTCTTGACTCTGCCGGGATTCGCGGCCAGTCGTTCCGCTCATGCCAGTTCCAGTTCCTCGGCGGACAAGCTCTCCATATGCTCCTGGAGGTTTCGCAGGAAACGTCCCCCTAGCTCACCGTCTATCACCCGATGGTCGAAGGAAAGGCTCATGTACATCATCTCCCGCGGTACGATCCGGTCGCCCTCTACTACCGGTGTGCAGGAAATTGCCCCCATTCCCAGTATAGCCACCTGAGGCTGATTGATGATCGGGGTTCCCAAGATACTTCCATGCGCACCGAAGTTGGAAATGGTGAACGTACCCCGCTCAACGTGTTCTCTCTTCAGTGCACGTTCGCGCGCCAGGTAGATCAAGTGCGTCAAATCACGCGCGATGCGGGGAAAACTCTTCCGATCGGCGTGCCACACCACCGGAACCACCAGACTCTCATCAGCCAGAGCCACAGCGCAGCCGATGTTGATTTCGTCACGCAGGATGATGTTCGTGCCGCAGACCACGGAATTGATCATGGGGAAATCCGGCAGCACCCGGGAGCAGACGTACATCATCACCGCCGTGTAGCTCAGGCGGGCCTCGTGGCGCTGTAGAAAGGATTCGCGATACCTATTCCTCAGGTCCACCACTTTGCTCATGTCCACCGGATGAACCATGGTCACGTGGGCACTCGTCCGCACCGACATTACCATGTGGTCGGCGATCGTCTTGCGCACCGAGGACATCGGTACCACCTTGCCCAGAGTCGAAAGCTCGGCTCCGTTCGGTGCGGGCTTGCCTACCATCCCTTCGACCGAAGGAGTGCCCACCGGCCGCCGTGCCAGATACTCCAGTATGTCGCGCTTGGTAATACGCCCGTTGACACCCGAGCCCTGCAGGGAGCGCAGTTCTTCGAGACCGATGCCATTGACCATCGCCAATCTGAGCACATACGGAGAGAAGTAGGCCTTGTCCACCTCGGGTATACGCTGCTCGAAACGCCGTTCCGGACGCCGGGAAATTTCCTCCCCACGGCCAGGCGCGCCGATCGACTCCCGTCCTTCCCCCACCAACAGCTCCTCTCCTTCAGCTTCGATATAACCAATCACCTCGCCAGCGGCCGCGGTTTCTCCCTCCTGTTTCAGGCAACTGGCCAGGATGCCTGTGGCGGGACTCTCGATTTCCACGTTGGCTTTGTCGGTTTCCACTTCCACGATGATTTCGTCCGCGTTCACCCGCTCGTTAACCTTCCGCAACCAGCGTAGAATGGTGCCTTCGGCGATACTCTCGCCCATCTGCGGCATCACTATGGGCACCCGCGCCATCACCGTCGCCCTCAAATCCCCAGAAAAGCCTCTGTCCATCAATACTCGATCAGATTCAACAGCTCACGCTTTATTTTGCCGACCGACGGCCGGTAGGCCGCTTCCAGGGACGGCGCGAAGGGTATGGGTACGTCCGGTGCGGTTACCCTCACCGGCGGTGCATCCAGCAGATGAAAAACCTGCTCCGCAACGAACGCCACGATCTCCGCTCCGTAACCGCACGTGCGCCACGCCTCATGGACCACCATCACCCGGTTGGTGGCGGCGGCGGCTGCCAGCACGGCGTCCCGGTCGTAGGGTTTCAACGTCCGTAGGTCCAAAACCATTACATCATAGCCCTGTTCGGCGGTAAGCTCGTCAGCGGCCTGCAGGGCCTCATGGACCATGGCCCCATAAGTGATCACCACTGCATCATCACCGTCCCGGCACACCCGGGCGGCGCCAAGGTCCTCGGGCTCGAATTGCTCTGAAAGCAGTTGCTTCACGCGGCGGTAAAGATACTTGTTCTCCAGAAAAATAACTGGATTGGGATCAAAAATGGCCGAATAGATCAACCCCCGCGCATCCGATGGAAACGCCGGATAGACCACCTTGACTCCGGGCACATGACTGAAAAGAGCTTCCAGGTCTTCAGAATGAAACGGCCCTCCACCGAAACCACCGCCACAAGGAGCGCGGACGGTTATGGGCACCGGGTTCGCAGTACGGTAATACGTAGTACCCGCATTGGCCAGTATCTGATGAAACGCCGTCATTCCGAAATCCACGAACTGCAGCTCCGCCACCGGTAACAGACCGCACAGCCCCATCCCCACCGCACCGCCGAGAATGGCCGATTCGCTGACCGGCGTATCGAACACCCGCTCTTCCCCGAATTCCTCTTGCAGGCCGGCAGTCAGCTTGAACGCCCCGCCGAATCGGCCCACGTCTTCGCCAAATACCACCACACGAGGATCGTCGCGCAGGGCATGCCGCAGGCCGTCGCGGATCGCCTCAAGATAGGTCATTTCCTCGCGGCGCATATACACCTTCCTCCAGGGTAGCCGGATCAGGCTCCGGTTCGGCCAAAGCTCGGCGGTACGCCCGATCTACCTCCTGCCGGCACTCGCCATCCAGCGCGGAAAAATCTTCCTCGGAGATCACTCCGGCCTCCACAAGCGTCTTCACCGCACGAACAATCGGGTCGCGGCGTGAAAACTTCCGTAGAAGGCTCTTCGGCACGTAGGAAAAGTCGTCATGCTCCCCGTGCCCACGCATGCGCATGGTTTCACATTCCAGCAGCACCGGGCGGGCTTCGTGGCGGATCTTCCTGCTCAGACGCTGCACAAAAAGATACAGGCCCACCGCATCGTTACCATCCACCCGGTACCCTTCCATTCCGTATCCGACCGCCCGGTCGGCCAGATTGCGGCAACGATACTGCCGGCTGACCGGAGTGGAATAGGCATATTGATTGTTCTCCAGAACGAAGACCACCGGAACATCCATGACCGACGCGAAATTGAGTGCTTCGTGAAAATCACCGGTGCTGCTTGCTCCGTCACCGAAATAGGCGAATCCGATACTCTCAGAGCCCCGGCGGCGGCGAGCGATCACCGCGCCGACGATCACTGGCAACATGGCGCCCAGATGCGAAACCATAGTCAGAACTCCGAGGGAGAGATTTCCGTAATGGACGTTCCCATCGCGTCCCCCAGTCGGCCCAGTGGCGCGTCCCAGATACTGCCGGAATATGTTGAGAACCGTCTCCCCGCGGCCGATATGGACGGTCATATCACGAATCAGCGGTGAAAAAAGATCTTCCGGACGGGAGTTCAACGTCGTGGCGGCACCGATGGCCTCCTGTCCGATACCCGCGTACACTCCGCCAAATATCCGCCCCTGGTGATAAAGTCTGATCAGCCGTTCTTCCGTCCGCCGCGCCAGCAGCATGCATCGCAAAAGTAGACTCCAGGTTTGGCGATCCACCTTTCGGATTTCCTCGGCTGGAGCCGCTATTCGAGTCCTGCGCATGGCGCTAACCCTGTTACTATAAATCGCATTGCCCGCCAAGACGGTTTTCGCCCCGCAAGGAGGGCTCTCACCCGGAAAAGACTTGCAGTGCCCGCCGCTTCGCGGAAATATCGCCGCGGTGCCGTCACGAATCGGCACATGCTATGAACGCTCCGGATACACATCGCCAGGAGGCCGAAGCCGCCACCCGCCCGATGCGGATGGCCTTAAAGCTCCACCCCTTCTACCGCGGCAAGATCCAGACCGCTCCACGCTGCCCTGTGCGCAGCCTGTCTGACTTCGCGTACTGGTACACCCCCGGAGTCGCCGCCAGCTGCCGCGCCATCGCGGAGAATCCCGACGAGGTATTCCGTCACACCAGCCGCTGGAACACGATTGCGGTGGTCAGCGACGGTTCGCGGGTCCTTGGCCTGGGCAACATTGGCCCGCAAGCCGCGTTGCCGGTAATGGAGGGGAAGGCGCTGATCTTCAAATATCTCGGCGGGGTGGATGCGGTTCCCCTCGTCATCAGTGAAAAGGATCCCTCCCGGATGATTGAGCTAGTGCTGGCAATCCAGCCCTCCTTCGGTGGAATTAACCTTGAGGACATTGCCCAACCAAAGTGTTTCACCATTCTGGACCAGCTGCGCGCCCGGGCCGCAATCCCCGTCTGGCACGACGACCAGCAGGGCACCGCCACGGTCATCCTTGCCGGACTGACGAATGCAATGCGTATCGTCGGTAAGGAACTTCCCGAGGTGCGGATCGTCTTCCTGGGAAGCGGGGCTTCCAACACCGCTGCCGCCCGGCTCATCTTCGCCCGGGGCGCCGATCCCGGACGATGCGTGGTGGTGGACAGCAAAGGTATCCTCGGCACACACCGAAGGGACATCTACGAGAAGCGGAAGTCTTATGCCATTAAGTGGCACCTCTGCAGACGAACCAACCGTGAAGGGAAGCGGGGTGGTCTCGGTGCGGCGCTCGAAGGCGCCGATGTTCTTATCGCCTGCTCGCGTCCCGGACCGGGAATCGTGCGACCGGAATGGATCCGTCGCATGGCAGACGGTGCAATCGTGTTCGCATGTGCCAACCCCGTCCCGGAAATCTGGCCCTGGGAAGCCCGCGAGGCCGGCGCCGCCGTCGTGGCCACCGGCAGATCCGATTTTCCCAATCAAGTCAATAACTCCCTCGGATTCCCGGGAATCTTCCGAGGCGCCCTGGACGTTCGGTCCCGCTCCATTACCGACACCATGTGCTTCGCGGCGGCCGATGCACTGGCGGACTACGCCCGCGATCGCGGATTGCAGTCAGACCGCATACTACCTACAATGGAGGACTGGGAAGTATTCGTTGAAGAAGCTGCCGCGGTCGGTACGCAAGCCTGCCGCGAAGGACTGGCCCGCATTCCCCACTCCGCCGATGAACTACGTGCCAGTGCCCGGCAGATCATCGGCTGCGCACGCCGAATGACCGGAACGCTGATGGACGAAGGCATTATCCCGCCTCCCCCACCGGAGGACTGACGTTCCGCGGGCCACCGGAAGGGACCGTATCCGGCGCAGCCGCGATAAGCGAAATCCACCCCTGATGATAGGCGTTGCAGGGGGCGCCCCGCGCTTGTGGCTTGCTTTTCCCGCCAAAGTGCGCAAAGTTGTCCGCGGTCGGCTGCCGCCCCCATCGTCTAGAGGTCCAGGACGCCGGGCTCTCATCCCGGAAACAGGGGTTCGAGTCCCCTTGGGGGCGCCAGCATGGTTTCTCTGTACCGGCTCTCCGCGGTAAGGAAGCGGACGATACC
>DTYT01000133.1 GCA_012961745.1 Kiritimatiellia bacterium
GGATCCGTGAGACTCGGCCGCACCGCTCTCGCATGGATACGCTCCGCGTCGCGATTCACCCGGGAAATGGTCTGCAGGAGCTTTACGTAAGGACGATCGGATATGTCCACCAGGCCGTAGTTGGAATTCTCGCCGTCGAAAGAGCGTCCCTCTGGCGGCTGGTCAAAATACTGGAACCATTCATAGCCGACAACATATGGTTTCTTCATGAGCGCCGTCACAAATGCCTCGAAATTTTCGGCTCTCTTCTCCTGGGTAGGTACCGTCACCCGAGCGCCGCGCGTATTCGGGCAGCCGGAGGAATTCTCTTCAGCGCGCCATGAGAACTCGGAGATTATCAGCGGCCGCCCGATATGCGACGCCAGAGTGTCCAGATAGACAGGGTCGGGTTGCCCCGAGGCATCATAGTAGTTGAGGCTGACAACATCGCAGTAGCGGGCACAAGCTCTGATTACGGGCAGCGGCGCGCGCCGGGCGAAGCGCGATCCCAGTATCAGGTGGTGCCTATCGAATTTGCGTATAGCCTCCCGGCAGATGGAGTAGTAACGGTCGGCGACCACTCCACACCATTCTCGCTCCGCATCTCGGAAGCGGGGAGAATGCGGAAGTGCGTCGCGTACCCTGAAAAGATCGTCGAAATTCTCGGCCGACGTATGGAAATGGCGGCGAAATGCCTCGAAAGATCCGTAGAAATCCCGGAGAAACTTGACCGCGCGCTGCTTCCCCGCCGCGCCCGAACCGAGCCGGAGATAGCGTACCAGCAGCCCGTCTCTCGGATTGGTGGGCCAGGCGCGTTCCCCATACCAAGGCAGCTCGTTATTGACGTAGTATCCCACCAACATGGCGTTGGTAGCATGGCGGGGCACCTCGGCGCGGGCTATGCGCATGACCGTGTCGCAGTATTGCTTGGAGAAGACGTCCACCAGGCGTTCCCGTGGATCTGGGCCCTGGAGTGCAATGACCACGGTGTAAAAGAAATCGGTTCGCCCGTATAGGGAGACGTCACTCCATGCCGAAACTGTATTGAATCCCCAGCAGCGCAGACGACAGAGAGTATCCAAACGCCATGCGGAGTATCGGCCCTGATAGCGGCTGATCGCATCGTAGCCCTTGCTACCTTCGAGCGTGGAGAAGTCGCGTGGCAGCACGCAGCAGACTCCCCGTACCAAAAAAGGCCGGCCCCTGTAGAAGAAATACCAGCTTCTACCTTTTTTGCCGATGGTCACCACGGATGGGCAGCTCCTTCCGCGCATCAGTGGCCGGAGCGAACTGCATCCCTCACAGAAGCCTCCGATCAGCAGAACCAGTCCGACGCGCAATGATACCGCGTTTTTCATGTCCGAAACACCCGTCTGGATTTTCGGATTCCGGGTATGCGCAGCAGGTAATACCTCGCGAAGGTGCTCGTGTCCACAGCCAACTTGCGAAAAGTCTGCCTCGAATCAGATGATGGCTCGGCCTTTGGTACGGCCTGACCCTGCCGACTTGTCCGGCTTGAGCTCCGCTTGTCCATTGCTGGATGAACCGTTCGAATATGATCGACTTTGAAGAAGCCGGCTGGGCTCTGCGGGGTGCCCTGCGCTGATCTCGGACTTTTAAAAGTCCGAGATCGACCCTCTACTAATGTGGGGCAAACCAATCGAGAGGGGCAGGACTCAGCAGGCGTGAGAAGTAATGTAGTCGCGGATGGCCTGCTCTTCCGCAGGAAGAACCTCACAACGGGTAGGCTTTCCCCGGAGAGCATCTACCACCGGATGGCGGGCGATATCCCGCCCCACGGCCTCAAAGACGGCTTCGGGAAACTTCGCGGGATGCGCTGTGGCCAAGCAGATCATGGGCTGATCAACTGCCTGGAATTGTTCAGCAACAAAGACCCCGACGGCGGTATGAGGATCAAGAAGGCAGCCATGCATCTCGTAGTATCGCCGGATTGTATCCAGGATTGCCGCGCGATCCGCAGAGCGGGACACAAACAAGGGATCAACAGTACCAGCGCGCAGAGGGACCCGAATTTCTCCAGTGCGGTCGAACCGTTCCATCAGCTCACGGACATGGGCGGGGTCCTCTCCCAGCCGGTAGTACAGGTAGCGCTCGAAATTACTGGCGACCTGGATGTCCATGGCCGGGCTGAGAGTCCTGACAACCTCGGAGCGCCGGTATTCGCCAGTATTGAAAAAACGCGCCAGGATATCGTTTTCGTTGGTGGCCAGGATCAGCTTGCCGATCGGCAGACCCATGCGAGCGGCATAGTACCCGGCGAGAATGTCGCCGAAGTTTCCGGTGGGCACTGCGAAACGGACCTGCGAGGCTCCGCTGTGTTCCAGAACCCGTAAGCCGGCGTAGAAATAGTAAACCATTTGGGCTAATACCCGTGCCCAGTTGACGGAATTAACGGCCCCCAGGGAATAGCGCAGCTTGAAATCCAGATCCCGGAAAATGGATTTCATTATCGCCTGGCAATCATCAAACGTGCCCTGAACAGCAATGTTGAATACGTTGGGATCAAGGACCGAAGTCATCTGTTTCTCCTGTATGGGGCTGACCCTGCGGTAGGGGTGCATGACGAAGATATTGATATTTCGGCGGCCGCGTACTCCGTATATGGCCGCGCTGCCGGTATCGCCGCTGGTGGCCGCCAGGATGTTGAGCCGCGCTCCCCACTGCCGGACTATGTACTCAAAAAGCCGGCCCAGCCACTGCAAGGCAACATCCTTGAATGCCAGAGTGGGTCCGTGGAACAGCTCTAACACATGTATTCCGCCGACCGGAATGACCGGTGCCACTTCGCCGGTATCAAAAGAAGAGTAAGCATCGCGGATCATGGGCTTCACGTCACTGGCGGGAATGTCGGCGTATAGCCGAAAGATTTCTTCGGCCAGCGTGGTATAGTCAAGTCGTTTCCATCTTGCCAGGCGAGCGGAGACGTCGGGGACGTGCTCGGGGATAAGCAACCCCCCATCGGGAGCCAATCCAGCGAGTACCGCATGTGAGAAGCCCATGGGCTCGGTGCGACCGCGGATGCTGATGTACCGCATGCTGTTCATCGCCTCGGCAATGAATTTACCGTGACCGGTAGTGGCTAGCAACGAAATCCCGTGAACGGCGGGCCATGGAAGCTTCCTTAGCTCCTTGAACCGGCAGGGACCGCCGCGTAATATGACTGCGCATGAACATCCAGTGTCCGTTGTGGGTGGTGTGCAAACATGATCTGCCCGAAGTGTGACCAGGAGATGCTGATTCTGGAATTCCGCGGTGTGGAGATTGATTTCTGCGCCCGATGCCGTGGGGTCTGGCTTGACGAGGGGGAGCTGGCCCAGGTGGCGCGGGAGCGGAGCGGGTCATGGGACATTCCACGGGGGGCCGAGAAGGGACGCCGGAGATGTCCGCGATGTAACCGGCGGATGAGACTCACCGTGTATCCAGGAACCGCGGTGGAACTCGACGCCTGCCCAGAGGGTCACGGGATCTGGTTTGACGGAGGCGAGCTGGAGGAAGTTCTGCGCAGCGGCGGAGCGCTGGGGTCCGCAGAGCTGCTCCGGGAATTTCTGGGAGGCATTCTGGCGGGCGGTCCCGCGGAACCGGATGAGGAAAGGGAATGAACGACGATACGCCGTTCTCTTGGCGGGGAAAGAAAGCAGGAAGGCTGCGCGATTCTGGAGCGTGCCGGGCAGTACAAAAGTGGGCCTGCTCGGCCCCTACCGCCGCAGGTGCGGAAGTTCAGATCTTCCAATATTCGGGACCAGGACTCCCGCAACTTCCGCGGTTTGGAGCCTGGGAGGGGAATTTTCCAGGGCTTACCGCGCCCTGCAGGGGTCGGGGGCAGCATTCACGGGTCCATTTCCGGTCAGGTTGGGATGAGAGTGAGAGATAGAGCCGGCAGAACCGGAACCCGGGCGCGGTGAAAGCGCCGGGCGGTGGTAAAGCGGTGGTAAAGAAGATACGCAGGAGGTGAGATATGGGAGTGGTCTGGGTGACCCTGGTGGTAGCCGCCGGGGTGGTTGTGTGGCTGGTGGCGGTTTACAACGGACTGGTCCGCTCGCGGAATCAGGTACGTAATGCGTGGTCGCAGATAGATGTGCAGTTGAAGCGGCGGCACGACCTGATTCCGAATTTGGTGGAGACCGCCAAGGGCTACATGAAGCATGAGCGCGAGACTCTGGAAGAGATCACCCGCGCGCGTGCGCGGGCCGCGGAGGCGGGAACGGTTCGGGAGAGGGGCGCGGCCGAGAGCGCACTTTCCAGCGCTCTGGGACGATTCTTCCTCGTAGTGGAGAATTACCCGGACCTGAAGGCAAACCAGAACTTTCTCGCGTTGCAGGAGGAGCTGACTTCCACGGAAAACAAGGTGAGCTTCGCGCGGCAGTTCTACAACGACCAGGTGATGAAGTACAACACCCGGCTGCAGAGTTTCCCCACCAACATGGTTGCAGGGACCTTTGGGTTCAAGCCCGAGGAGTTCTTCGAGATCGAGACGGCGGGCGAAAGGGAAGCTCCGAAAGTGAGTTTCAGTTGAGGGGGCTGGGTTATTCCGGGCATGGGCTAAGCATTTCGGCCGAGGAATGTGGGAGCTGATCCAGTCCAACCGGCGGAAGTCGGTGCTGCTGCTGGTCATGCTGGCAACGGTCCTGGTGGGGCTGGGCTACTTCGCCGGTTACTTCTGGAATCCACGCGGCGGACAGCTTTTCGGCGTGCTGGTGGCCCTGGCCATCTGGGCATTCATGATGCTGTCTGCGTTTGGGGGCGGCGAGCGGATTCTCCTGGCCACTGCGGGTGCCCGCGAGGTGAAGCCGGAAGATGCGCCCCAGCTTTACAATATTCTCGAGGAGATGAAGATCGCCTCGGGGATTTCCGCCCTGCCACGGCTCTTCATTGTCGATTCCGCGGAACCCAACGCCTTCGCTGTAGGGCTGAAGCCGGACAGGTCGGCGGTGGCAGTGACGACCGGGTTGCTGGCCCGCCTCAACCGGGACGAGTTGCAAGGGGTGATCGGGCATGAAGTCGCGCACATAAACAACCGCGACACGCTTTTCATGACCCTTGCCGGGGTGACGGTCGGGGCGGTGGTCATCCTGGCGGACCTGTTCCTGCGCGGACTGTGGTTCAGCTCGGGCCGCAGGCGCCGGAGTCGTGATGAGGGCCAACTGGCGCTGATCATGCTGATCGTGGCTATCGTGCTGGCGATCCTGGCCCCCCTGCTGGCTCAGCTTATCTACTTTGCATGCTCGCGCAAGCGGGAATACATGGCGGATGCCTGTTCGGCCCAGTACACGCGCTATCCCGAAGGCCTCGCCTCTGCACTGGAGAAGATCGCTTCGGCGCCTCTCCGCACGCGTGAGGTGAACCGGGTGCTGGCTCCCATGTATATCGTGAATCCGCTGGCGTCCCGCGGCAGGAGGGTGGTCGGACTGTTCAGTACGCATCCCCCCGTAGAGGAGCGCATCCGCATCCTCCGATCTATGGGCGGGGACACTTCACTGGCGGGCTACGAAGAGGCGTACCGGAGGTTGCGCAAGGAGCCTCTTGTGGCAGCGGCGATGCTGCAGGGCGTCCAGCCGATGGAACCGCGGGCGCCTACCACGCAGGCCGCTGACGAGCGGCGGCAGTGGCGCGCAGCCCGCGACCTGTTGCACCGGGTTGACGGTTACCGGACCATCGAGTGCGGGTGCGGCATGCGGATCAAGGTCCCTGCAGGTTTCTCCGGCCGGTTGAATTGCCCGCGGTGCGGCCGGGAGTCGGCCGTAGGATGAGCGGTACGTGAGGGGGCGGGTGGCGCGGGGAGAGGTCGCGCGATGGCGAACACTGCGAAAGCGATCTTGATTACCGGGGCGCAGCGTTTTTTACCCGGGAAAGGCGGCGCGGGTGACGAGCCGTTGTTCATCGCAGGGGGAAGAGTGCATCCGATACCCGCGCATCTGCCCCCCGGAGTGACCGTAGTGGAGGCCTCAGGCCTGGTGATCGTGCCGGCGCTGCTGGACCTCCATGTTCATCTTCGGGAGCCGGGAATGGAGCAGGCCGAGACGATCGCCAGTGGTACCAGGGCGGCGGTGGCGGGAGGATTCGGAGCGGTGGTGGCCATGCCCAACACGGATCCGCCGGTGGATAGTCCCCGGATGCTGGAGATGATGCGTCACCGAGCGGAACGGGAAGCCGCCACGGGGGTGTTCTTCACCGGCTGTCTCACGCTGGGGCGGGAGGGGAAGACGCCGACCCGACTTGAACAACTCGCCCGCTGTGGTGCAGTGGCTTTCACCGACGATGGCCGTACCGTGCAGGATGACGGGCTGATGGAAGAGATAATGCTGCGGGCGAAAGGCTTGGGACTCCCGGTGTGGGATCATGCGGAAAAGGAAGATGGGCACGGTGGCATGGTCCATGAGGGAGAGGTGTCGCGGCGACTGGGGCTGCCCGGTATCCCCCGCGAGGTGGAGACGGAGA
>DTYT01000134.1 GCA_012961745.1 Kiritimatiellia bacterium
CCTTCGCCATGGAATGCACCGTGCTGGATTTCTGCGTGGCAATCTTTCTGGCCGTGGGGCTGTTCATCGGTCTGGTGCGGGGGCTGTCTGGTGAGCTGGCCCGGGCGGCGGCGGCCCTCCTGGTGGCGGGAGCGGGCTTCCGGTTCTATCCGGCTCTCTCGGACACCCTTCAGGCGCATACCCGTATCACGCCGGCCGCCGCCCCGGCGCTGGCCTTCCTGCTAATCTTGCTCTGCGGCCTGACGGGCTTCGTCATTCTACGGCATTTCTTCAAGCGCCTCTTACAGCCGGCGTTCCGCGGACCGGTGGAGCGTATCGGCGGCGCACTTGCCGGACTGCTGCGCTGCACGGTAATCCTGCTGGCGTTTCTCTTCTTCTGTTCACTGGCACCGGTGGCCTACTTGCAGCGGTACGTCCTGCAGGCATCGCGGAGCGGACAATTGTACCTGCAGTATGTAGTCCCCCTGCTGGAACGGTTGCCCGCCCGGCGCTACCGCGATAGAATAGCAGACGGTTTGCGGGAGCGTCTGCGGCGCAAGGAAAGCCATGAGCCCTATCTCCAGAAAAACCGTGGAAGAAATCCGTAACGCGGCGGATATCCAGACGATCATCGGAAACTATATTCCCTTGAAACGCGCCGGCTCCGGATTCAAGGCCCTCTGCCCGTTTCACCGCGAGAAGACCCCGTCCTTCCACGTCAACCCGCAGCTCCAGATCTATCACTGCTTCGGATGCGGCCGGGGCGGAGACATCTTCCGCTTTATCATGGAATACGAGCGCGTGGATTTTCCTACCGCGGTCAGTCTGCTCGCCGACCGGCTGGGAATCCGACTGGCATACGACTCCGGCTCCGACCGGACACCCAGGACCGACCGGCCGTCACTCTTCCGGCTGATGAGCGCGGCGGCCCGATACTATCACCAGATTCTTCTCAAATCACCGGCGGCAGAAGCGGCGCGCGTCTACCTGCGTAAGCGGCGGCTGTGGGGCGAGGCCGTGGAACGATTCCAGCTCGGGTACGCACCGGCCTCCGGCTCCGGCATAATCTCCTGGGCGCGGAAACAAGGCTTCCGCATCGAACAGGTGGCGGCCGCCGGCCTGGTTATCCAGCGTGACAGAGATGCAGAGGGCGCCCGGTACGTCGAACGCTTCCGCGATCGAATCATGTTCCCCATCAGCGACGAGGTGGGGAGGGTGGTGGCGTTCAGTGCACGCGTGCTGGAAGATGATCCGCGGCCCGCCAAGTATGTGAACTCTCCGGATACGGCTATCTTCCGCAAGGGCCGTGTTCTCTTCGGGCTTTCCCAAGCCCGTCAGGCCATCGTGGAGAGCAAGACTGCAGTAGTGTGTGAGGGCCAGATAGACGTCATCCGCTGTCACCTTTCGGGATTTCCCAACGCGGTGGCCAGCCAAGGAACTGCAGTAACCCCCGAGCAGGCATCGCTGATCCGACGCTACGCGGATAAAGCCGTCGTGGTGTTGGATGCTGATTCCGCGGGCCAAGACGCCGCCGTACGCGCCGGTCGTATCCTGCTGGGGGCTGGGCTCGAAGTGGCCCTGGTGATCATCCCTGCGGACTCCGATCCGGATTCCCTGATTCTGCAAAGGGGTCCCGACGCCTTTAAGGCCGTTCTCGACAACCAGACCGACATCCTGGACTTTCATTTCGAGATCCTGCGCCATCGCGAGGATCTGCGCACGCAAAGCGGAGTGTCGCGGACCGCGGCAGCGCTGCTGGAGACTATCCTGGCCGCCCCCAGCGCCATCCAGTGGGATTTCCTGCTCCGCCGTGCTTCCGCCCTCCTGGGAATAGACGAGGCGTTCCTGCGGGAAGAACTCCGACGCCTCCGCCGCCGACAGCCGACCCCCCTTATCGCAGAAGATCCCCACTTCAAGGAAGTTCCGCATCCCGAGGAAGAAATCTCGCTGGCCGAGCTGCTGCTGAAGCACCACCGGGAATGCCGCGAGCTCGTCTCACGCTACCTTCACCTTGAGGATCTGCAGGATGTGCATTGCCGCAGCATCGTCCTGGCCGCCCTGCAGGCGGACCGTGAAGAAAACATCCGCATCCCCCCTGATCCGGCATCCACCGATGAGCCGGAATCCCAGCGGCTATTCGCGGAGCTGCTGATGCGACCCTCCCGCGTGGAAGGCTCGGAAAAGACGCCGCAGGAAGCCGTCCGGGAGGTACTGCTGGTAATCCGGCGCAAGGCGTTGAAGAGGAAAAGAGCCCAGATCCAGCGCCAGCTCCAGTATTGCAGCGACAAATGCGAAACGGAACGGCTGCGCCTTGAGTCGAAGCAGTTGATGGTGGATGTCAAGCTGCTTGAACAAGGCTGGGAGCGTGCAGTGCCGTTGCTGGAGATTCAAGAAATTACTTGACACCACCTTCTTTCTGTGCGGCCCGGGGCCCGACCCGCCGGAAAATTCCTAAAAAAAATCGCGTTTCCACTTGACGGACCCCGGCAGCGCGAGAATGTTATTGCCAACTTTGCCTATAATTTAGGGACGGGTATGTCTCCATGCCGGAATAGGGCTTTTCGATATGCGGCCCCAGGCCGGCAGCCGGCCGGCGTCCGGAGAGCCCGCACCCCATCGCGAGCATAGCAGCACTGCTGCCACGAGCAGGGAGGTAACAGACATGGCCGCCAGAACAGTAGCGAAAACACCCGCCCGCCGTTCGCAGCCCGCAAGTTCTCGCCGGCCCACCGCGGTTTCCTCCTTCTCCCTCAGAGTTAAACGCGAGGAGCGCAACCAGAAGATCCGTGAACTGATCGCGCTGGCTCGCGAACAGGGATACCTGACCTACGATGACATCAACGAGGCCCTCCCGGAAAGCGTGGTCAGCCCGGACGAGATGGATAGCATCCTCATCCTTCTGCGGGGCATGGAAATCGAAATCGTCAGCGCCAAGGATGTGGACAAGATCAAACTCCGGAAGGAAGAGGAAGACCGCTTGCGACGAGCAGATGCCGAAGCGGCTTTGGATGATCCGGTCCGCATGTACTTGAAGCAAATGGGCCAGGTTCCGCTTCTTACCCGCGAGCAGGAAGTGGAAATATCCAAGCGGATCGAAGAAGCGGAAAACAACAGCCGCCGGTTGTTCCTGCGGTTCGGATGTGCGGTCAAGTTGTGTTTGGGACTCCTGGCAAGAATAGAAAACGGCGAGGAGCGTTTTGACCGCGTGGTAAACGACAAGGATGTGGAAAGCCGCCAGAAGTACTTCCGCCAGGTCCGACGGTTGCGGAATACTATCGAACGCCAAGCCCGCCAGGTCGGTGAGATCTACCGGCAATCCCGCAAGAGATCGCTCAAGAAGAGCGAGCGCGGCCGTGTCCTCAAAAGGCTGGAGCAGTCTCGCAATCGGTTGGCCCAGAGTCTCGAGAAGCTCCGGTTCAAGCAGAAAGCCGTCGAGGATCTGGCCGAACTCACCGCCGAGCCTTACCGGCGCATGCGCATACTGCGCAGTCGCATCCAGAAGCTAGGAAGTTCCCCCACCAAGCGGCAGGAACTGCAGGCGGCGCGAAAGGAACTCCGGGCCATGGAACAGGAACAGTACATGAGCGCGGACGAGTTCATCACCCGCTGGGAAGAAATGCGCTCCTGGATGCGCCGGGGGCTCCAGGCCAAGACCGAGATGGTCGAGGCCAACCTGCGCCTGGTGATCAGTATCGCCAAGAAATACACCAACCGTGGA
>DTYT01000135.1 GCA_012961745.1 Kiritimatiellia bacterium
ACGGGTCGATATGAGTCTTGACAAAACTGACGCTGGAGCCGGAAGCAAAGGAGGCGCCGGAGTCCATCAGTGCCAGGGCCTGACCAAGTTGCATGCCGCCCTGGCTGTGCGCGATTATGCTGCATACCAGTCCCGAACGAGCGGCCTGGTTAAGGAGGGGTGCAGCGGTCCGGGACCATGAACTGGGGCCGAACAAATGTTCCTGCATGGCTTCCACCAGATCACCGAGTGCCAGGGGACCATGCGTCGGATTGTACAGCCAAGCGTCGTACCGGTGCTCGCGCATCAGCCGGATAGCGTTCTCCCGCGGCGTGGCGATGCCGTTGACGCCGATGCGTCCCGCCAGGGCGTGCTGCGGATTCACCTCGTCGTTGTAGATAACCTCCGCTTGATCGCGAGACCATCCGCTCCACAGTCCGACAATGTAGTTGGCCGAATACATTATGGCGCCGAAACGTGCGCCCGCGAGCGCGGCCTTGCCTACAGGCTCGCCGCGGACAGCCGCCCCCGCCGCCGAAGCGGCAGCCGATCCCGAGACGAATATCGCCCCCCGCGCGGCATAATCCACGAAGCGGACGCCGGCGATCACATTGTTGGCGAAAGCCGAGAAGACGGAGAGCACCCCGCCCTGCAAGGCGCCGAGCAGAGCCGCATCACCGAGATCGGCCCCGGTAATAGCGGCGATCGCCACGTTGACGATGCTTCCGATGATAGCTCCGTAGATGAACGGCGCCAGGAATCCGAAGAACTGACCGGAAGGATCGGTGAGAAGCAGAGGATTATTGCGGGCGTATGAATAGCGGTTCAGAGACTGGGGATCGTCCGGTTTCTGCACCAGTGCGTCCGGCTGGATGAAACGGCCCAGTTGCGGGTCATAGTAGCGCGAGTTGAGGTAATAGAAGCCGGTCTCGGGATCCAGTCTGCGGCCGGAGAAGAGGAAAGGCGGCGTGTCCGGGGGGTAGCTGGTCAGGCTGCCGAAGGGACGATATTCGAGTACGTTGAGAACGTTACCCGACGAGTCGCACACTACATTGGGCGAGGCAAGGTGATCGGGGTGAACGTAGAGAAGCGAGCCGTCGGGTTCCACCACGGCTACCAGCAGGGAACCGAGGTAGACGAAATCACGCCCGGCGCCGTCCGGGTCTTTCTGGAAAAGGTCCCCGATGTATATCGTGGTACCATCCGGTGTAACCTTTTTCACCCGGGCTCCGTCCGCGTTGTAGTAATAGCGTGCGACTTCGGTCAGGTCCGGAGCCCCGGGGGGAGTCCAATGCATCCCGCGCACAACTTCCACCCAGTAGGCGCTGCCGGGATGAACCCGGCTGGCCTCACTGAATTGCTGGGCCGATGCGTCGAACCCCTGCACTGTGGAGTAGTGGGTGCCCTCTTGCAGGGGTGAAAGCCACTCTTCCACCGTCATATCCACTGGCGGTCCCGCCAACAAGTGCCAGCCGGCCTGAAGGTACACCGTGTTGGTTGCATAGGACGGATACACCGGTAGCGAGACGTTGGTCGCTGCGCTGACCAGAACACAGTAGCCCTCCCAGGGATGAGTGGCGCAAAACTGGTCCCATTCGGGCAGCGAATTGCAGCTTTCGAAATGGTCGGCCTCGGTGTCGAAACGCGAGACTTGGGACCATGGGATCCCCAAGGAAGAAAGCAGATCCCTTATCCCGGTTTCGTCGGGGAAACCGGGTGCGGAGATGAGATTCCAGCCGGGATCCAGAGTACGCGGCGCCTCCGCGCAAGTCGGTTTCCGGACTGCGGCAAGCCGGTTCTCGGCGTCATACTGCATCTCCAGGGTGGATGCGGAATCCACTCGACGAACAAGGTTGCCGTTGGCGTCGTAGGTCAGTTGCAGGCCGGTATCCGTAGAAGTCACGGCGTGGGGACGGCGGGGATCGTCGTAGGATAGCTGCATTCCGCCTTTTCGGATAAGGTTACCCAACGGGTCGTACTCGTAGAGAAGGGTTCCGTAATTTTCACCCGTGGCGGTGCGAAGACGGTTCAGTTGATCATAAGTGAACAACTGCGTGGCGCTGTAGAGCGAATCCTGGATGGATACAAGGTTTCCCACCGCGTCGTAGTCGTAGACCAGCGATTGCAAGGTCTGAGACTCGGCGGACACGGTGCTGAGTGACACCAGCCGGCGGGTGGCGGGGTCGTACTCCAGAGCCGTGCGGCTGCCGTCGCCGAAAGTCATACCGGTTACACGGCCCAATGGATCGTAGGTAATCCCGTCGAGTATGGTTGTCTGCGTACCATTTCGCTCCAGCACCAGAGAACGGACTCCTCCCTGCAGCCCATATTGATAGGAAATGCGGGCTCCATCGGGATATGTCAGGCTGCACAGTCGGCCCAGAAGATCATATGATCGTTGGACCGAATAGGTCACGCCGTCTATCGAATAATCCTCCTGGGTGGCACGGTTGAGGTAATCGTACGAATAGGAAAGAGTACCCGAGCTGTCCGTGACGCGGCACAGTTTTCCCGTGGAGTAGGGGGCCAGCGGGTCGTCGTACACGTACACGGCGTCCTCAAGATGAACTACCCCGGAATCCTGCGGAACCGAGTAGGACTTGCGAACCAGTCTTCCCAGCAGATCGTAGGAGAAGCTGATTTCCACCCCGCGAGAGTCTACCTGGCGGATGAGATTATCGTCGTCGTCGTAAGAGAACGTCCATTCGCCCATGTCCGGATCCACCACCGAAAGCCGCCGGTTCTGGCTGTCGTACGTCATGCGGATTTCGTTGCCAGCGTGGTCGACCACGCTGGTCAGATTGCCCAGCGAATCGTAATAGTAACGCGTGGAATATGAAGCGTCGCCGTGGAATTCCTCCACCCGTATCGCTTTGCCGCGGGCGTCGTATGTGCGCCGTATCCGGTTGCCGGCCGCATCGCTGAACGTTACAGTCCAATCGTCGAAAGTGGTGCTGGTCTGTGATCCGTCGGGCAGGAGAACTTGGGTAACGCGGTTGAGTGGATCGTAGGTGTATACGGTAGGGGAAGCGATACCGGAAACGGACTCCGGCGGAACGTATTCCTCCGAATAGGAATCCAAGTAGGGGGCCCACACTCGCACCACACGCCCATTCCCATCATAGCGCACGGAATCGGAGACCACCTGCGTGAGCGGATCATCAGATTGCCCCCGGGTCTGTATGGTGCGACCGAATCCGTCCATGAAACGGAAACCCAACATGGCGCCCCCGCGGTGGGGCTCGGCATAGACCACCGTGCGCGTACGCAGGGGAAGGGTATCATAACGGTAACTTATCTCCACGGTGACGTTGGTCTCCCCCCCGGCGGGGTCCACCACCGCCGTCTCAATGAGGCGCCCCAAGGCGTCATATGAGTGCAATGTGGTGACTCCATTCTGGTCGGTAGCCGCAAGAATCCGCCCGGTGCGGGGATCATAGACGGCGGAGACACTGTGTCCCAAGGCGTTGACGGTGCGCACGATGTACGTGCCCGAGTCGTCGTACGTGTTGGACGTGGTCGCGCCGCGTGCATCGGTAGATGCGATCACGTTGCCGTAATCATCGTACTGAAGGGTGGTTGCGATCCATTTCTCGACCGGCTGACCCAGCCACTCCTCTTCGCACGTCAGGTTGCCCCGTTCCGGTGCAGCCTGCAGATCGCTGTGGCCGTCGTAATAGTATCGTACTTGGGCAACCACGCGGCCGCCGGAATCCAGAGTCTGGATCAGGTAAGGCTTGTCCAGGATCCAGGCATCAAGGTTGTAGGTATAGAACCGCAGCGTCGAGCTTTCGTCCCCGGAAACACCCACTTCGCCATCCGCATAGGAATTAAGCAGGTTCCCGTAGTCATCGTATTGGAAGCGAAAGCGCGTGTGCCGGAAGGTCTCGTCTCCGTCGTACGTGTAGAGGTCGAGTTGTTGCAGGTACGTGAAATACACATCCAGTCCCGGATAGGGGGTAACCGAGTTCCAGCTGCGTACCTCCTTGCTCCAGAGATTGCCGGAGCTGTCGCGAATCTCAACCGTTGCGGGTCTTCCCTTGTCATGCAAGTCCTGCCGAAATTCGGTGGTGAGGCTCCTCCCGGAGTCATCGTCGGTGCGCACGCTGCGGAATCCCCGGAACTCGCGGGTCGCCGGATCGTACCGGCCGCCGGAATACGCATAGGAAGTGTGCGATGTGGAGCCGATCCCATCGGATATTCCCAGGCTGCCCACGGTCTGCACGACAAAGGGCAGGAAATAGTTGCTACAGGAGCTCGAAGGCACGTAGTCCAAGTGGAGGGATCCGCCCAGACCGTTATACACACCGGAAAGCAGGTCGGGTGGCGAGCCCTGGGACAGTGCCAATTCCGTATCGCCGGTCACGGGATCAAACACGCCCAGGTCGGCCGACCCATCGCCGTTCCAGTCTGCTACCTGCAACTGGGTCCGGTTGCCGGTGAGGGAAAAGGTTACCGGCACCGTCTCGGGAGCCCGGAACCCGCCGTCCACCGCCCGGGCAATCAGCACGCTGCCGTCATTCCGGTTGAACCAAAGGATATCGCTGCGTCCGTCGCCATCCACGTCGGCGGTAGTGTAGTCGTTGTCGCCCATTCCCAGCGCTTGCCCCGGCCGGCGGAGGAAGCCGGATCCGGTTGAGAGAGCGACATGGATCTGACCATCGATGATCAGCGCGATGTCGGTCAGGCCGTCTCCATTGAAATCTCCCGTGAGGTGCTCACCGGGACTTTCGTCTATCTCGATCGGATCGGGGCTGACCACGTCGAATAACGACGTAAGCGGGGCGGTCGATCGGTAGTTGAATCCCTGATTCTGGTTATACCCGGTTATATGGAGCGTGGTCCATCCCTTGCGGAAGGAGTAGGTGACACTCTTTCCGTACGGCCCGTGGACACCGGTTTCATCCTCGATCCAGCGCCCAGCTACATCCCAACCGCGGTCTCCGGTCAGGGTGATGCTACGCGGTTCAAGCAGGTAGACCGCGATACGGGAGTGGGCGTAGTGGTCCTTGGCTCCATCCACATTGATTCTCCCCGCGCCGTCAACGCTAACATTGACGCCACCCAAATTGACACTGCCGGAAACATAGGTATACGGTCCGTAGGGCACCGAGGTGTTATACGGATGTTCGACTCCGTAATTATCGTGGCAGCGATCCCAGCCCGCCTTGCGCACTTTCCAGCGGACGTCATCCTCCGGAAGTTGCAGGGCCCCCTCGGACATGACCAGATCAAAACCGGCCGCCGGTGAGAAGCCGGATCCGTCGCCCAGCGCCACCTGCCAGTGCCCCTGGTAGTAGGTGCAGATGTCCATCACCCCGTCCCCGTTGAAATCTCCAACCGCGGGTTCTCCCTGCCCAAAAGACGTCTGGGCGATCGCATCCGCCTGGAAAGCCGACCCGGAGGACAATGCAAACCGCCAGTTTCCGGACTTGTAGAGAGCCAAGTCGCAACGCCCGTCGCCATTCCAGTCACCCACCAGCGGAATCTGGCTGGCGTCACCGAATCCGGTAAGCCAAGTGTCACCCTCTCCCGGGGCTCCGGCTTGCACACTGGAGACAGTCCACTTCCCGGAATCCGGGTCGAAGTTTATCAGGTCGGCAAAGGCATCCCCCTGGGCATCCCCGGCCAGCCGCGGAACCGAGACCACGCTGGGACTCATGACGTCGGCCAGCTGGGCGAGCGGGGTACTGAGACCGCAGTGGAAACCGTCATGCTGGTGGTAGGCTACGATATGAACCAGGGTCCAGCCTGGTTGAAACGTGTAGTTGCCCAGATTCGTCCGCTCGGGGTAAACGCCCTCCTGGAGGTAGAGACAGCACACGTCCCAGACCCCTGACGCCGTCAGGTTCACAGTCGTCGGCTCGGAGAAATATACGGCCGTCCAGGCGTGCACGAAGTGGTCCTTTGCTCCCTGAACATATATGCTTCCATCCGGATTCACCGTGACCTGAACGCTCCCGAAATTGTGGTAGCCGCTTACAATTACAGGCGACCACCATGGAAGAGAGGCGTTGGGGGGACAACAGCCCCAGTTCTCGTGGCCGGTGTCCTTGCCGGCCACCCTGACGTTCCAGGCCACGGGCGCGGTCGTGCCTTGGTTGCTGGTCTTGGAATAAGTCAGGGAATCGGCGTCGCTATAGGAGAACGTCCGTGGGGGGGAGGCCGTGGTCCCGTCGGCCCCAAACGTCGTCAGGGACTCAAGGAGAGAGCGCCCCGTCCGGGCACTCGGGCGATAAGAGAATGCGTAGCGATTGGCGAGGGTCAGTGCCCCGTCCAACGTAGTGTACGTCTCGACGGCCGTCAAACGCCGGCTTGTCCGCACATCGAATCCCATGCGGCATGAAGATTCCACGTCCGGACGCTCCTCAAGGATGAAGACCACCCGGTTGGCCGCGGCCGGGAAACCGGAGCTGTGCGCGGTGTACTCGATGGTGGAAAGGTAAGGCAACCCATCGTGCACCGCATAGGAAATCAAGATCTCGTTCCCGTTGACGTCCACGATCCTTTCGAGGCACCAGCGGAAGACCTTCCCGGCATCCTGAATACGGGCCGACGGGGATTCCCCGAAATAGTAGCGGGTTCCGGAGCGATCGGTTACTTCCCATCCTTGTTCTCCCCGGAATACAAAACGCAAGAAAAGGCCCTCATCCTTGGCCCGGTAGGTGCCGTCATAGACTTGGACGAGATCCGAGTTCACTCCCTGAAATTGAAAGCAGAAGGCGTCGTTGTCATCATAGTGAGGTACTCCAAAGCGGGTTGACCTTTCGATGAATCCCAGGTCGAGATCCCACCCCACACCCAACCACCCATTTTGGCCGGAGGAGTTGTATACCAGGGTCAATTGCGGCTGCACTCCCTTCCTTCCAGGAGGCACCGGAAGGGGGATGTTCAACACGGCTCGCCCGGTGAAGAGATCGGGCTGGTAGCTCTCCAGGTTTATCAGGGGCACGGGAGGCGCCGAGCCCGCCGCCAAAGAGGAACTTCCCGTCGCCGCGGCGTCAGCCCGGGAGATCGGCAGAGGCGTCTGAGCCACTACCAGCGCCGCAATCAGTGCCAGGTTCCCCAAACGGACGAACCGGCTATGACTTCGGTATCCGTGCATGGCTACTCTTCACTCACCGTTCAGTCCCATGGACGCGGGGGAGAATAGAAGATCACGAAATCGGCCTCCCCCTCACTTCGGGCGCCCCAGCCGTCATCGAACTCTAGAAAGATCCGGTGCAGACCGCTCTGCCAAGGCATGGGCGTCCAGGCGAACGCACTGAGCTGCTGCCACGAGCCGGTGGGCGTCGAGTCGACCGCCCAACGGAAGTACACCTCGTCTCCATCCGGATCCAAGACGCTGCTAACGAAGATCACCGAGCCTCCGGTATGGAAATTCTGCGGCGAAGACGTCTGAACTCCGCAGAACTGTGGGGCCTCATTGGGGATGGTGGGACGCGGATCGCTGCCGTCCGGAATTGTATCGTCGTCGCTATCCGGATCT
>DTYT01000136.1 GCA_012961745.1 Kiritimatiellia bacterium
TGACGGATTGCGGCTGGATGCGGTCAAGCATGTGCCGGACTATTTCTTCGGCCAGCAGTACGGTAACGACAAGGACAGCAGCAGCGCGGGCTACTGCGGCCAGATTCAGGAGCAGTTCAATCTCACCCGCGGCTACAGCGACTGGGACAATCACCGCGATACGGTTTTCAACAGTGAGCAGGCGCGCGACGACGCCCTGGTCTTCGGCGAGCACCTGGGTGAGCCTCCCTCCTACGCGGGTTACATGGACGCCGGTATGCGGCTGGTGGGCAACCAGCTCCACGGGCACCTCAACGGCGTTCTGGGCAATCCCTGGGCGGGCCTCTGGGGCCTGGATTCACCGGGGGCGGACAGCTTCGGCGATTGCGGCGTGACTTACGTGAAGAGCCACGACGACGACTATGCCAGTTGCCCCGAACTGCAGTTCGCCTTCACCCTGACCCGCAAGGGTCTGCCGTGCGTGTATACCGACGGCAATCACCAGTCCGAGACACTGGCGCAGAGCGGCGGCGCCTTTCCCCGGCACGCCAACACCGCCTTCCTGGGGCAGTTCGGAGACAACCGCATACCCAATCTGGTCTATATCCACAACCACTTCGCCCGCGGGGACCAGATCGGCAAGTGGAGCGACGAGGACGTGGTGGCCTACGAGCGGCGCGACAAGCGGGAAGATCCCTCCATGACCGATGCCGACGGCACGGTGCTGTTCTTTGTGATGAACGACAACTACTCCGAAGGGCAGTACCGCGAGATTCCCACCACATTCCCGGTGGGAGCCTATCTGTGGCAGTATTCCAGCGGGGGAGGAAACTTCTACTACACGGTTCCGGATGACCAGAAGATCAAGGTGGTGGTGCCGCCGGGCGGATACTTTGCTTTCTCCTGGCGCAGTCCGGAGGAATCGGAACTGTGGAGTTCGGCCGGCGGGCATCCGGTCACCATCTACCAGGACGGGCGTGAAGCGGGATGGATTTCCTACGTCCGACGGGACGGGCCGGACGGAGACCCGGCGTTCAATCCCTACGGAGTGGAGGACAGCAATACCACCGACTACGCCTATACCTGGTGGGTGCCCCGGGTGACCGTCGCCACCAACCTGAGTTTCGTGTGCCGGTCCGACGGGTCCACCTTCAACGTGCTGATCAAGCTGGACGGGGGGATGAACCTGAACACCAACTACCACCCGGAGGGCGACGCGCGGGACAATCCGCCGGCACTGGCCACGGACGTGTTCTTGGGATACGAGCAGGCGGCTTTCGTCAAACGCATCCACCGTGAGAAGTTCGCCGCGGTGGACGCTGCGCGCTGCAAGATCGGCTCCGGGGGGGCCGAGACCTACGTGACCACCTGTGGAGTGGCCGGTATCACCTGGAACCCGAGCGCGGGAAGCAACGACTGGGACGGCACCTACACCGCGGCCTGGATCTACCACGATCCCACTTCCACCGATGAATGGGGCGCGCTCCAGTTCGATCCGCCGCCGGAAAGTATCACCGACCAGGTCACCATCCGGGTCAAGGTGGGCTACCGGCTCAAGATCAATCGTCTCTACATCTACTATACCACCAATGGCACCGAATGGCCGGAAGGGGCGGGCGGGGACGGGCGGTCCAACACCCTGGTGCGGGAGATGTCCTGGTACGCCGACGGCGAATATGACGGCACCGACACCGCTACCTGGTGGCGGGTGACCATTTCCAACCTCAGCAGCGGCACGCAGCTGCGCTACAAGATCGGTGGATTCAAGGAGCAGGGTAATACCAACCTGATCCCCTACGTGGATTGGGATGTGCCCTTTCCCGGCAGCTCCGCCGACGTCGAGCGGAAGACCGCGATGCTGACGGTCTTTATGCTCACCAACTTCAACGCCGAGAGCATCGCCTACTATCCCCACAACGACTACGGACAGCTCAGCACGGGGCTGGTGGAGGGCTTCCACGTGGTTCGGGCGCGCGCGTTTCTGGAGAGGACCGGCCGGGCGGCGATCTACAATACCTTTGTCCAGCCCTTCTATCTGGATACCCGCACCCCCGAGGGCGAGGTGGTGTACCCGGCGGAAGACGACCGGCTGGAATCGCGGGAGTACGGGGTGGTGGTGCGCACCGACCCGACGGTGGTGGAAGTGTGGTTCAACATCCAGGATGCCGATCCGGCCAACGACGACGCCCAGACCGGATACCAGTACGGCAACGGCACCAACGCCGCGGGGCAGACAGCCTGGGCGGCGGCCTATGAGGTGACCCCCGCCCTGAGTATCACCAGCTCGTATCCCCGCGAATGGCGGTTCACTTACAGGAACGTTCCTTCCACCAACAGCGCCGCCACGATCCGGGTCAAGCTGCGGGAGCTGAGTTCGTCAACCAACCTGGATCTGGGGGACTCCGAAGGACATTTCACTACCCTGACGCGGAACGTCACTTGCGACGCGCCCGCCTACCGGATGTACGTGGCCTGGCCGCAGAACGACGGCGATCCGGTATGGGAGGGCTATGACCTCAAAGTATGGTTCAGCAAATCGCTGGCCGACGGCATCGACACCAACACCCTGCGCGACCGGTTCCTGATCAAGTTGGACGGCGTGGCCCAAGGGCGGTCGGAGTACCGGTTCGAGTGGGACGTGGACGCCGATCATCACGCGCTGGCTTACACCCTGCCGGATCTCTACAACGGGGACAGCAACTTCATCCACAACGTCGAGGTGCTGCACACCAACGCCGGGGGAGGGGGCACAACCCTGCAGGCCGGCAGATACGTGCGGGCGATAGCGGTGGACAACGGGCCGCACGTCTTCATCATCCAGCCGCCGGAATACGACGCCGACGGCATGCCGTACGTCATTGAACTGCCGGACGTGGCCTCTCCCGACCCGACCCAGCGGCAGTACACGATCCGGGTGGAGACCGATCTGGCGGCGGATGAGGTTTGGGTCAGTTTCACCAACTGCGTGGGCTATGCCGAACCGGCGGCGGCGGTGACCAGCCGCCTGTGGGCGCTGGTGAGTGTGGCCGCCGGGGCGGTGGTGGTGACCGGTGCCGAGCAGCAGATCACCGGGACGGTGACGGTCACCGAGAGCAACCGCACGGTGACCGGCGATGGGACGGCCTTCGGTAACGAGCTGCAGGTCGGCCAGACCCTGCGGATAAGCACCAATCTGGTGGTGGTGACGCAAATTGTCTCCGACACCGCGATCGAGTTGCAGGAGCCTTATCCCGGAGCGAGTGCCACCAACCTGGCGGCCTGGATACAGCCGGCGTTCGACAGCCAGGTGCAGACCGGCGACCTGCTGCTGATCGACTCCAACGCGGTGACGGTGTCGGTGGTCAATTCCCGCAGCAACCTGACACTCACCGCAAGCTATCCCGGGACCACGGTCACCAACGTGGCGGCCTACCGGATCAGCGGCAACCCGGTGACCGAGGGCAGCCGCCGGTACTGGGACTTCTTGTGGACCAACATGACCGAGGGTTACTTCCACTTCGTGGCCAACGTTGACACCAACGGGGATACCAACACCGTGGAAGCCAGCGCGTTGCGGAATGTCACGGTGGTGTTCCGGGAGATGGTCAACAGCGACACCAATGATCTGGACGACGACGACGACGGGCTGTACGACTACAACGAGTCCAATCCGACCAACCTGCCGGACACCAACCCGGAGACCTGGCTCAACGGCGACGTACACATCTACTACATCTACGGCAGGAGCGACCCCCTTTCGCCCGACAGTGACGGCGACGGACTGCCGGACGGCCTGGAGTTGGGCTGGCGTTCCCCGGTTGACACCAACCAGACCGACACTTCCACTGATACCGACGGGGACGGCTACCCCAACTTCATCGGCGACCTGGATCCGCCGTTCTACAACACCGTGCCGGACAACTCCGGACTGCCCAACTACAACTTCTACGAGTCGCGCACCAAGTTGATCCACGGGACGATGACCGACCCCAACAACCCGGACAGCGACCACGACGGCCTGCCGGACGGGGTGGAAGACGCCAACCGGAACGGCTGGGTGGACGGCGACGGCGACCCGCTCTATCCCGATCAGGATCCCTCCACCCGGACCAACTGGCCGGACGGTCAATGGGACAGTGCGTGGCTGGGGACCGACCCCAACAACCCGGACACCGATGGGGACGGCTTGATGGACGGCTACGGCGAGGACACCAATGCGAACGGCCGCATTGAAGGCGACGCGAATCAGAATCGCGTTTACGACCCCGGCGAGGAGTGGAGTGAGACCGATCCGTTGAACCCGGACACCGACGGGGATGGATTGCCGGACGGCTGGGAGATGCAGTACGGCCTGGATCCTCTGGACGACGGTACCGATTCGCTGCGGACGGCCGTGGGGGGCGATGGCTCGGTAACCAACGGCCCGGACGGCAATCCCGACAACGACTTCATCGTGCAGGGCGGGGTGACCAATCCCTATGTCAACCTGCTGGAGTATCAGAACGGAACCAATCCCCGCATTCCGGATACCGGAGAGCCGCCGCCGGAGGGCTCCATTGTGATCGGTGCGGGGGAGGCCGTGGGCGTACTGGACGGAACCACCAATTACCAGCAGTTCATGGACTGGACGGCGGGTGATTGCATCGTACTGGATGAGTATGAGGGGGTTGGGTCGAACCACGAGGGGGGTGACATATACAAGGCTTGGGACGGGTGGGACGAGTCGCGGGACATTGTCGCTTTCTATGCCCGGGATGGGGGTGACCCGGGCAGCGGCGGTGACGGGAAATTCTATTTCCGACTGGATCTGTTCGATCTTCAAGCCCATGCCGAGGAAGGTCATCTGGATATCTACGTGGTCATTGACATCGGCAACCCCGCGCAGGGCGAGATGAACCTGCCGGACGAGGTGGATACCATCACCAGCTGCCGGTGGGAGGTGGTGGTGGCCTGCTACGAGTCGAGCCAGGGACGGGTCTACATTGACCTGGACCGCGACAACAACACTACCACCTGGGGGCAGGATCTTTCCGCCTACGGGGTGATATCGCGGGACCAGAACGATGCGGACGGGTTCGTGGATGCCTATTTCAACTCCGAGCTGGACTCCGTGGAGTTTGCCATCCGACGCCAGGCATTACTGGATGCGGGATGGAACGGGTTGAGTGCCACCGGATTCAACTACCAGGTGTTCACCACCAAGGACGGAACCTGCAATTCATGTGACGGTGGGAATCCGGGCGCTGGAGACATCACCGGTCGCAGTGATGTGCGGGATGCGATCTACAACGATTTCATCGCCGAAGACTATTGGGTGGCGCAGGACGGGCTCGACAGCATCCTGAAGTATTGGATCCCCGCTATCACACGGGCCGGGCAGGCGAAGGTGGCGGTGGTGGTACACGGCAACCAGGCGGTCCAGCCGGGCAGTGTGGTCCAGGATCTCATCCGGGATGACGGGGCCGGCTATTTCCGCCTGCTGGACGCGCACGAGGTCTTCGACCAGCCGCTCAACCTTCATATCACGCCGGCCCTCGCGATCGCCATGCAGTGGGCCGCGGTGGACACCAACGGTCCCGCTGGCAGGGACGGGCCAGCCTTCAACCAGCGGGTCGCCGCGCTGGTCCAGAGCAACCTGGTCTACTTGCTGGCGAGCACGTTCTCCGACCACATCATGCCCTACTTCACCAGCCAGTACGATCAGGACAACGAAGAATTAGCCCGCCAGGTGCTGTACCAGGTATACGGATGGCAGCCCCGTTCCAACACGGTTTTCTGGATTCCGGAGCGGGTGGTCGACGACGACGTGATTGCCAAGGTCCTCGATCTGGGATACTCCCACGCTCTAGTCGATCAGATGACACACATCTTCTACTGGTTCGGTCGGAGTGAGGCTCTCGGAGACAACGGATACCGCGTCAACCGCATCAACGGCCTGGATTGCTTCGTGATCAATGATGGCGCCGCCGATTACCGTTTTCAAAACCA
>DTYT01000137.1 GCA_012961745.1 Kiritimatiellia bacterium
CCCCTCCGGTTAGACTGAAAGCCATTGAACGCGGGCCTCACAATACTCTTGCTGGCCGCCGCGCTCGCTGCCGCAGCGGGACTGGCGGCGCTCCTTTACCACTCCGCAGCGCGGCGCCGCGAAGTGACTGACCGGGCCGCGGAATCTCTCATCCGGATGCAACAGATGGTCGAGACACTTCAGCACTCCTCCGCAGAGCAGATCCAGTACCTGCGGCAATCCGTGGAAAGGCTGGCCGAGACCGTGACCCGGACGTTGGGAGAGGCGACCCGAAGCTTCAATGAGCGGCTCGACAGTACCCAACGCGCCATGGGTGAGCTGCAGCGCAGCCTGGGTGAACTGCAGCAGGCCACCCGTAACATGCAACAAGTCGGCGAGGACATCCGGCGACTACAAGAGGCGCTGCGCGCGCCTAAATTCCGTGGCGGTATCGGGGAGCTGATGCTGGCCGATCTGCTGGCCCAAATTCTGCCCTCGGAATACTACGTGCTTCAATATCGTTTCCCGGACGGCGCGGTTGTGGATGCCGCCATCCGGCTCAGTTCCGGTATCGTGCCGGTGGACGCCAAGTTTCCCCTGTCTCACTTTCCCGGATCAGTGGAACAAGGCAGCCAGAGAGAATGGCGCCAGCGACGCCGCGATTTTCTCCGTGACGTGCGCAAGCACGTCTCGGACATCGCGGGGAAATACATCCGACCCGATCAAGGAACCTTCGACTTCGCCCTGATGTACATCCCCGCGGAGAACGTCTATTACGAGACTATTATCAAAACCGACGACCCTTCCGAGGAGAGCCTGTTCAGCTTCGCAATTGCCCGACGGGTGATCCCGGTCTCGCCCAACAGCTTCTACGCCTACCTGCAGACCATTCTCCTGGGATTGAAAGGGATGCGGATCGAGCAATGCGCCCGGGAAATCCTGGCTCAGCTAGGGGCACTGCGCGCTGATCTGGAGCGGTTCGCGGAAAGTTTCGCCACCATGGGGCACCACCTCGAAAATCTTTCTAAGAAGTACGCCGAGGGCGACAAGCGCCTCGCAGGACTACAGCAGCGCCTGGCCACATTCGAACGCCTCCCCCCGCCCGGGCCGGGCCCCTGAGAAGGATTGCAGGCGTGTCGCGTGCGCGCAACGAATCTGGATCTTCCGGCCGGAAGCACTCCCCGGAAAGCCGGCAGCCGGTTTGACACTCGCGCCCCAAGTAGTATCCTGTGCAAAGGGAATGAGATATGCCGTTGTTCGAGTTCACATGCCGTAAATGCGGGCGGAACTTCGAGTTACTCCTGCGCTTACCAGGACCGAAACCACGCTGTCCGGAGTGCGGCTCGTCAAGAGTCGAACGGCAATTTTCCGGGTTCTTCTGGCGGGCTTCCGGAAGCGATGGAGGTGCGGGTTCCCCCTGTTCGGGATGCCGGGCCACATCATGTTCCTCGTGCTCGGTCCGCAGGTAGACGGCCCCTGCCGGGAATGCGTGGACCGCCGAGCGCCGGGTTCGTGAGGTCATCCAGACATCTGAAATCACCCCCCGCGTTCGCCTGGCCCCTGAAGACGCGGTGTCTTCCCGCCGTTCCACCCCGCGGAAGGCTGACCAGGAGACCTGCCCGCACCCGAATCGCCGCGGAAACCAAGCTTTCCGACCGGCGCCGGAAGCCCGTTGCCGATTGACTTTTCTCCGGGATCGTTGCTAACTGGCAGAACCACATCGGCTTGGCCGGGCAGAAAGGAGGTCTGCCGTGAAGTTCATCGAGCTGGCGAACGTCCGGCGGAGCGTGCGTGGATATGACCCGCGGGCGGTACCCGAGGAGTTGCTCAAGTCCGTGCTCGAGGCCGGACGGCTGGCGCCTTCCGCGGCCAATCGACAACCCTGGCACTTCGTGGTGGTTACCGATCCGGAGGTCCGGAAGCGGGTGGCCCATGCTTATCCTCGCGACTGGTTCGCCTCCGCGCCGATCGTCATCGTTCTATGCGTCGAACCCCGCCGGGCCTGGAGACGTTCGGACGGTAAGAATTACTGCGATGTCGACGGCGCCATCGCCATGGATCATATTACGCTCTGTGCTGCGGACTTCGGACTCGGCACTTGCTGGATCGCCGCCTTTGAACCGGAAAAACTCAGGCAGGCGCTGGAGCTCCCGCCGGAAGTGGAGCCTCTGGCGATGACGCCGCTCGGGTATCCCGCCGACCACCCGACCCCCAAGAAGCGCAAGCCTCTGGAGAAGGTCGTCCACTGGGAAAAGTGGTAGTCCGGAAACTTCAGCGCGGGCGCCTTCCGCGGCTCATGCGATCCAGGAAGTCCCGCTCGGCGCGTGTCAGGGATCCGATGCCTTGATTGGCTATCTTATCCAGAATGCGATCCAGTCGTGCTTCGCTTTCCCGGCCCCCGGCACTCGGTGCTCCCCGATGCCTCCGGCTCCGCAGGTACGCTCCCAGCCTTGGGACCCAAGCGGGGACACCCCCCTGCAAGAGGAACCCTACGTAGAAATACCCCGCCGCCATCCCTGCCAAGTGAGCGGCGTAGGCGATATTCCCATCGCCTGCAAGAAGGTACACTAGTTCAACGACCGCCAGACCCACGGCCAGCATCCACGCCGGCAGGGTGACGGGGATGACCAGCATAATGAAAAGGGTAATCAACCGGCGGGGAAACAGGGCCGCGAAGGCGCCCACGATTCCGAAAAAGGCGGCAGAAGCTCCGATGCATATTCCGCCACGTGACAGCAGAAGCCAGCCGAGTCCTCCGAGCACTGCGCTGGCCACATACAGTATGACGAACCGCCGGGTTCCCAGGGCGCGTTCCGTCTCAGGCCCCAGGAAGAAGAGACCCAGCATGTTGATAAGAATGTGGAAGGCGCCGCCATGTAGAAGCGCGTAAGTTGCCGGCTGCCACCAGAATAAATGAGCCATTCCCCAACGGCTCAGCCCGAAGTAAAGGGTGAAACGTCCGCCGGTAGCCCGATCACCCACCAGCTGCACCACGAAACCGACGATAGTTGCGATGAGCAGCCGCTTGACCGCCGGTGTCATCTGCGGGGTAACGAATGGTTGGTAGCCTACAACCCTCACCATTGCACCTCGGACATCCTGACGACCAATCGCTGCGCCCGGTCACCTGCCGCAGCAAGGTCGAGAACTACTATCTCCGCCGGACAGTTTATCCTCACCGGCAGGTAGGTTACCCCTACTCCGCTGGTGACATATACATAACGCCCGGGACCCAAAGAGTGCAACCCGTACGCGTAACGACGTCCCACTCGGCTGGAGGTCAGGATCGCCCGGCGACCCGGCAGGCATATCTGGCCGCCGTGAGTGTGCCCACACAGGAGCAGGTCCACCCACGGGGGGGTGCGGGGAATGATGTCCGGATTGTGGCAGGCTGCAATCACAGCACCGGGAGCCCCCCGTAAGCAGCGTATCTCTGGCAGCAGGCGGTCCGGGTCAGGCTTCCCACGGCGGGGATCGTCGATGCCCACCACCACCGCGGTGCCCTTTTCTTCGGACAACCTCAGAACCGCATTCCTCAGCAACCTGACCCCCGCTGCGGCCAGATGCTCCGCCGCCCGGCGGAGTCCTCCCCGCGACTTGTACTCCCAGTTCCCCGGCACGCATATGACCGGCGATAGATCCAGTTGCGAAAGCCACTCACGGAAAAGCGGCCAGCCGCTCTCCCCGTTCACGAGGTCGCCCCCCAGGATCACCAGGCGGGGCTGCGCGGCACGCACCAGCGACGCCGCCTGCCGGTGCGCCGGCCGGAGGGAAGTGCCTATGTGTAAGTCCGACATGAAGACGATCCGGCACTGGCCGGAAATTCCCCTTCCGGAAGGGAATAGCGCTTCGAGCCGGATCATCCGGACCGCGTTTCCTGCTCGCTGCTTGTCAGCTTCCATGATAGTTCATAGACTCACGGATTGATGGGCGAACTTCCCAGTATACCGCATTACGACGTCGTCCGCGAACTCCACCGGGGAGGCATGACAATTCTCTATCTCGTCCGCGATGACCAGGGCTATCCCGCGGTGTTGCGCATCCTGCGTCCCGAGTTCGCCCGGGACAGCCGGATCCGCCGCCGTTTCACCAGGGCGGCCCAGATCATGGAGGAACTGGTACCGCACGTACCGCAGCTGATCGAATGCGGCCGTCACAAGGGGCTGTACTACATGGTGCTCCACTATATCCCGGGGGGGAATCTTCGAGAGCTGATCCTGCACCGCGACCGGCGCCTGATTGCTTCCCCGCTGCCTCTTTTGATACGCATCGCCGAGGCCATCGCGGCGATCCATGCCCGGGGATACCTGCACATGGACATCAAACCGGAAAACGTGCTGGTGGTCAAAGACTCGCTGGACATATTCATAATCGACTGTGACCTTGCCGTGCAATACTCCGGCGCACCGGTAAAGCTCGGAGTGAAGCCGGGAACCCCGGCCTACGTCGCTCCGGAAGCTCTGAGTGTGGGAGTGGTCGATGAGCGGAGCGACATTTTCTCTTTCGGAGTGACTGCCTACGAGGCGCTGACCTTTCACAAACCCTTTGAAGCGGAAAGCGTTGAAGAGATGCGGCGCAGACAGGTGTCGCCGGACCAACCCCCCACGCCCATCGGCCGATACCGCCAAGACGTCTCACGGGATCTGGAGCGCATCATCCTCAAATGCCTTGCGAAGGCACCCGACCAAAGATATCCTTCCATGGCGCTGGTCGTCCGAGATATGCGCAGTCTCATCCGGCAATAGCTATGGCGGAAATCTACATACGGCGCAGACATGAACGGCGTGGGTGTCGCCGCCCGTCACTGCTGGCCGTCATTTCGGCCATCGCGGCGGCGGTCATCTTGGTGGCGCTGATACGCCGCAAGCCGGCACCGGAAAAGCCTGCGGTGGCCCCGCCGCCAGCCGCACCTTCCGCGCCCATGCTGGCGGAACGCCCGGCAGCCGAGGCTCGCCGGGCCACGTCCCGACGCGGGCAGGAAATATTGCGGGGGTTCGACCAGCTGCAGGATCTCGTCCGGCGGGGCAAGCTGCTTGAAGCGCGGGAATCTGCGTACCGCCTGCTCGACGGGTGCCGGGATCCGGAATTGCAGAAGAGGATCGAGGACCTGCTCGGCGAATTGAATATCCGTCTGGTCTTCAGCCCCGCGCCGATGCCGGAAAAAGTTGACTACACGGTGAAACCCGGTGACTCGCTGGCCAAGATCGCCCGACGCTTCGATACCACGGTGGAATTGCTGCAAAAGATCAACGGCATCACCGGTTCGCTCATCCGCGTCAACGATCGCCTCCGCGTGCTGCGGGGCACGTTCCGGGTCACGGTGAACATCACCGACAACAGCTTGACGCTGTTTCTCAACGGCAGGTTCTTCAAGAGATACCGGGTGGGTACCGGCCAGTACATGACGACTCCTACGGGAGAGTTCAGGATCACGGAACGGCTCATGCACCCGGTATGGTGGCGCCCCGACGGCAGAAAGATTCCATACGGCGATCCGGAAAACATACTGGGGACACACTGGCTGTCGCTGGATATCCCGGGGTACGGCCTCCACGGTACGTGGGACCCGCAGTCGGTGGGTATGCACAGCAGCCAGGGGTGTATCCGCCTCACCAATGCCGACATAGAAGAACTATACGCTCTTCTGCCGGTGGGTACGGAGGTGGAAATCAGCGACTGAAGGGTAAAGGAGTCTCATGGCGTTCGTCCTGCCATTTGAAAAGCCGATAGTGGATCTGGAGAACAAGCTCCAGGAGCTGCGTCGTTTCAGCGAAACCCAGAATATCGACGTTTCACTGGAAATCGAACGCATGCAGGAAAAGATCCGCCAGACCCGGAAAGAGATTTACAGCCGCCTTAGCCCCTGGCAGAAGGTCCAGGTCGCGCGTCATCCTCAGCGGCCCTACCCCCAGGACTACGTTGACCACATGTCGCGCACATTCTACGAACTGCACGGTGACCGGCTGTATGCCGACGACCGCGCCATTATCGGTGGCTTCGGTTATCTGGGCGACGAGAAGGTGATGTATATCCTCACCCAGAAAGGCCGCGACACCAAGAGTAACCTGGCATGCAATTTCGGATGTCCTTGCCCCGAAGGGTACCGCAAGGCACTGCGTCTGATGAAGCTGGCGGCGCGCTTCCGCCTCCCGATAATCAGTCTCATAGACACTCCCGGCGCGTACCCGGGAGTCGAATCCGAAGAGCGCCATATCGCCGAGGCCATCGCCGTCAACCTGTTCGAGGCCTTTCAGCTTCCGGTGCCGATTGTAGTGGTCATCACCGGCGAGGGGGGCAGTGGCGGGGCCCTGGGAATAGGCATCGGCGATCGGGTATTGATCATGGAACACGCCTACTATTCAGTCATTTCTCCCGAGGGATGCGCGGCAATCCTGTGGAAAGACCGCGCCCACGCGGATCGTGCCGCCGAAGCTCTGAAGCTGACGGCCCAGGATCTCCGGGAACTGGGTATCGTGGACGAGATCATCCCGGAACCCCTGGGAGGAGCACACGCGCAGCCGCAGGAAGCGAAGGAGAGGGTGCGGGAATGTATTCAGCGTCATCTGTCCGACCTGAAGAAGATCGCTTTCGACGAACTGCTCCCACAGCGCTATTCGCGCTTTCGTCGCATGGGCGTATTCTACGAGAAGGGCCGGCTGATCGGCGCCTCTGCGCCGCTCCGAGAAGATCCCCAAAGGGGCCGCTAGACCCGGGTACTCGAAAGCTCAAGGACTCAACCGGGGAACATCAAGGCGGATATGCAGTTCGCGCAACTGCAGATCGTCCACCGGCGCCGGTGCTCCCATCATGAGGTCCACCGCTTTTTGCGTCTTCGGAAACGCTATTACGTCCCGAATTGACTCGGCGCCCAGAAGAAGCATCAGCAGCCGATCGAATCCGAGCGCGATTCCACCGTGCGGTGGTGCACCATATTCCAATGCGGTCAGAAGATGCCCGAAGCGGGCTTCACCCCTCTGCCGATCCACGCCCATCAGCGCGAAGATCCTTTCCTGAAGAGCGCGCTGGTGAATACGGATGCTTCCCCCGCCCAGTTCCACCCCATCCATTACGATGTCGTAGGATTGCGACCGTACCCGCAACGGTTCGCTTTCCAGATGAGGGAGATCCTCCTCCAGAGGAGCCGTGAAGGGGTGATGCACAGCAGTCAGCCGCCCGGCTTCGTCACGCTCGAAGAGGGGAAATTCGGTTATCCAGACCAGGGCATGCCGGTCGGGGTCAATCAATCCGGCTTCCTTCGCTGCCAGACGGCGGAGTTCCCCAAGAGCCTTGGAGACCACCGCGCGATCGTCCGCCGCGAACAATACCAGATCGCCCGCCTGTATGCCCGCCCGCTGGGCCAACGCCTCCTTTTCACCGTCGGACAGGTACTTCAGAATCGGCGACTTCCATTCACCGGTCCCCGCGATGCGGATGTAGGCTAGCCCGGCCAGGCCCGCCTTCCGCGCCACTTCCGTCCATTCGTCCAACACCCTCAGCGGCGTCTGCCCGAGACCTCGGGCGTTCAGCGCCCGGACAACCTGTCCCGCGGCCACCGCGCGCCGAAACACCTGAAAAGTAGAATCAGCGAAGATATTCGTCAGGTCGACGATCTCCAGACCGTATCTCAGGTCCGGATGGTCGCTCCCGTATCGGTCCATCGCCTGCTGATAGGTCAAACGGGGAAGGGGAATTTCGGGAGCCGGAACATTCAACTCCCGGAACAACTCCGCCAGCAACCCATCTACCACCGCGATCACATCCGCCACCGAAACAAAGGACATTTCAATGTCTATCTGGGTAAACTCTGGTTGGCGGTCCGCCCGCAGGTCTTCGTCGCGGAAACACCGTGCCAACTGAAAGTAGCGGTCAACCCCCGCGACCATGAGCAGTTGCTTGTATTGCTGGGGCGCCTGCGGCAGCGCAAAGAACGTTCCCGGGAGAATCCTGCTGGGCACCAGATAGTCACGCGCGCCCTCCGGGGTGCTCTTGCCCAGAATCGGCGTTTCAACCTCGATAAAACCCATTCGGTCCAGGTAACTCCGGACCGAAAGGGCGACCCGGTGGCGGGCCTGAAGAATGCGTTGCATGGAAGCACGCCGGAGGTCCAGATAGCGATATGTCAAACGCAGTTCCTCGGACACCCGCGCCGGATCACGGGCCTCCAAAGGGAACGGCGGCGTGAGGCTGGCGTTCAGCAACTCGAGACGGTCGCAACGGACTTCGATCTCTCCGGTGGCGAGCTTCGGATTTTCCATCTCTGGCGGACGGCGTTCCACCACACCGGCGACTGCAACTACATGCTGACTGCGCAGGCGTTGGGCCTTGTCCCAAGTCTCCCGACTGTCTTCCGGGTCGAATATCACCTGGGTAACCCCGTAGCGGTCGCGCAGGTCCACGAATATCACACCCCCGTGGTCCCGAACTGATTCCACCCAACCCGAAAGCCGCACTCTTTTACCCACCGAATCCCGCCGCAGCTCGCCGCATGTATGGGTTCGCATCCCGGTTCTCATTTTCCGCCTGTGACTATCATCCCATCCGCACCCGCCTGAAGCGCGGAATGCTGCCGCGGTTGACCGGCATTGTCAAGCACGCCCCCCCAGCGGGCCGAGAACTCCCCGGACCGCCTCCAGCACCCGGCCGGCGGGTAGATCTCTCTCCCGGCCGGAATCCAATTCCCTCAAACGGATCGTTCCCCGCCGCAATTCTTCATCACCACGTATCAACACCAGTTCCGCGCCCGACTTGGCGGCCGCGCGCATTTGCGCCTTGAGACTCTGAAAACGCAATGCCACCAGACAAGCTATCCCCTCAGCCCGCAATTGACAGGCCAGCTTGAGGTTCGCAGCGCGCGCCTCTTCGCCCACTGCCGCCAGCCACACCCTGATTTCCCTGCGTCCCGGCAGCCCCGCCCCTTCGCGCTGCAATGCGATGATCAGGCGCTCCATACCCACCGCGAATCCGACCCCCTCTATTCTCCGGGTGCCGATCTGCACCACGTATCTCCCCCCTCCGGCCACGGCGTCCTGTGCCCCCAGGCCGGGATGGGTAACCTCCCATATGGTATGCGCGTAATAGTCCAACCCGCGAACCAGACGCGGCTCGACCCGGAAAGCGATTCCAAGCCGGTCCAGGACCGCGTAAACCTGCTCTATGTAGGACCGGGAAGCGTCGCTCAGGTAGGTCGCCGGTTCCGGCGTTCGGCCGACGATCCGGCGGCATCCGTCCCGCTTGCAGTCGAGAATACGCAGCACGTTGGTTTCATACCGCCGGCGGCAATCCGGACACAGTTCCGGCAGAAACGGATGCAGCTGCTGCCGCAGTCCCTGCGTGACCCGGTTGATGTCGCCGAGATCCCCGCGCGTGTTGATCCGGAGCACAAAATTGCCAAGGCCCGCAGCGCGCAGAACGTCGACTTGTAGTGCCACGCATTCCGCGTCTGCCACCGGGTCCGCTGCGCAGATCAATTCCACACCAAGCTGATGAAACTGCCGGCGGCGGCCGGCCTGGGGTCTCTCCCGCCGGAACATGGGTCCGTAGTAGAAAAGACGCACGTCTTCCGTCGCCGGCCGCGACTCGGATACGTAGCGCAGCACGCCTGCGGTACCCTCGGGGCGCAGTGCAAGCCGGCGCCCTGTCGCCTCGGGAAAGGAATACATCTCTTTCTGCACCACCTCGGTGGATTTCCCCAGCGAGTAGGAAAAGAGATCTTCGTACTCGACGATGGGCGTACGCACCTCTTCCAGTCCGTACCTGCGGCAGGTCTCGACGAATCTGCGTTCGATCCGGCGCCAGAGACCGGCCTCCGGCTCAGCCAGATCCTGCATTCCGGGTACACTGCTTATACGGCGTTCTCCCATGACCGGAGCAAAAACACCGCCGGACGAGTCACCCGGTCAGTCACCTATAAACTGCTTCATGACCTTACCGGGCTTGAATTTGACGGTCTTTCGCGGCGGGATCCTGACCACCTGATCGGGTTTCCGTGGGTTTCTTCCCAAACGGGCCCTGCGATGCTGCACCTCGAATACCCCGAAATTGCGGAACTCTACGTTCTCTCCCCTCGCCAGACTCTCGATGATGTAGTCCAGGGTCTTCTGCACCACGAGGTAAATGTCCCGCTGATTGAGCCCGGTCTCCGCCGCGATGCGGTTTACCAGATATCTCTTGGTTAATGTCATTGCAGAATACTCCCTGCCACGAATCTGCTGACCACCACGAACCTGGGATGGTTTAACCACACGATACCACCGCCGGTCAAGAATATGCCCCGCCGCCGGATTCGTCCTGCCTTTTATCCGGCCACCAGATGCACGTAGAAGAAGACCAGCGAGGCGCTCACCAGCAGAACCGCCACGCTCTTGTTGAACAGGTAGTAGTGATCAGCGGGATCCGGATGAGCTTCCCTTACCGAGGCACGCGGGAACCATCCATCCCAGATGAACCAGAGCGCGACGATCAGCAGCACGATCGCCGTCCATAGATGCTTCCGACTCCTGGGTACCAGACGGTATTCGTCGTTCACGCTAGATCTCCCCTGACCCTAACCCCGCCAGGCGCCAGAGTTCATAGCACAACCGACTCATCCCTTCAAGCATACGTTCATCGGACTTGACACCCGCCCCCCCTAGCTGATTATTGCCGTGATCTCACGCGGTGAAGCCGAGCGCTACAGTCGACGGCGCGCAAGCCGTCATATTCCGACTGGCAGTCGTGTTCCCGGTTCTCGCCGCAGTATGCCGTATCTCTCCGGGATCCGAACAGAACGGGGCTGGGGACGGCGGAGGTGCGGCTCCGTGGGATCATCCTCCACTTTATGTCCTGCCGGCGACTAACCGGCCGATCTCGCCGACCCTCAATGATCGTCAGAGAAAAAGGCTGAGTCTGTACCAGATCACCTCCGGCCCCTCCGCCACTCGACCCAGCAGCACGTGCTTTACCGCTCTGGGGACCATCACCGCCCTGGCTCCTCAGCCCTCGGCGACCAATCTTACACATCCCCTGCTCGACCTGGAGCGCCGGCGCACGGGGATGCTGCTCGACACCTCAATGGAGGCCTACCGCCGCGGCGACCTGGAACACGCCATCCAGATCCTGGAAAAAGGTATCTCGCGGATTACCAGCGCAGATCTCCGCTTCCGTATCTACCACCGCCTGGGCGCCGTCCATTTCAAAGCCCGCAACTACGCCAAGGCAGCCTTCTACATGAAACGCGCCCTTGACCTGCGCCCCGGGAATCCGGCGCTGGCGTGCAACCTGGCCGCCACACAGATGACGATGGGAAAGGTCGAGGAAGCGCTGCAGACCCTGTCCTACATCCCGGTGTCCCTCATCAGCGACAGCAATCTTTTGTTCAGTGTCTATTTCAACTATGCCTGTGCCCACTCGCTCCAGGGAGATGTGGAGGCGGCTCTCGACAGCCTTGACCAGGCCGCCCGATACGATCCCGAGGCCCTGCTGGCATCCGTCGGTGATCTGCAACTCGATCCTATCCGTGACCATCCCCGCTTCCGCCGGCTGCTGGCCGCGCTGGAGGCCCAGGCACTTCTGGGACCGAAAGAAGGGCGCTGAAACCGCCGTTGTGGTGCCAGCTTGACCCCCGCGCAGCCAACGCTTAACTTACCCCCCTGACGGAACGGGTGAGCCACCGGCGGACACTATCACATGCTGCGGGAGGCGTACATGAGTGCCAGGAAGAAGATCTATCTCTGCGGGCCGATAATGGACGTGCATGAGGGACATGCGCGGCAATGGCGGGAGGCCGCCAAGAAGCTGCTTGAGGAGTACTTCACCATTCTCGACCCTATGCGCCGGAATTTCAAAGACCGTGAAGTCGACAGCGCCAACGAAATCGTCGAATTCGACCTTCAGGACATCCGCGATGCGGATATCGTACTGGTGAATTACAGCAAGCCCTCCATAGGTACTGCCATGGAAGTCTTCTATGCCTCCCACGACCTGGGCAAGTTTGTAGTGGCTTTTTCCCCACTCGAATTCAAGGACTGCAGCCCCTGGATGGTACGCTTCTGCACCAAGATCCTTCCCGATCTGGAAGCCGCGGCCCTCTACATCATCGAGCACTTCGTGGAAAAGGCTTGGGCCTGAAGCGGCCGGACAG
>DTYT01000138.1 GCA_012961745.1 Kiritimatiellia bacterium
AAATCTCCAAGGTTTGGAAGTTTTCACCCCGAAATCTCCAAGGTTTGGAAGTTTGCGATCCTTCCCGTCCCCGGGCCTGGAACCCCGCGGGAGCGATCTACCGCTCCCCAGGCGGGACGCAACCTCACCCCCGGGCGTAGAACTGCGCCACTTCGTCGGCCATGCGTTCCAGCGTGAAATCCCGCTGCACGCGACGGCGGCCGCAATCCCCCATTCGTGCGGCGCCGGACGGATCCCGCAACAGGCGCTCCAATGCCGCCCCCAGCGCATCGGCGTCGCCTGCAGGTACCACGTAACCCTCCTCGCCACTGGTGATTGCTTCACGCACCCCGCCCACATCCGTGGCCACCACCGGGCGCTGCATGGCCATGGCCTCGAGAATGCTCAGGGGAAGCCCCTCGGAAGAACGCGAAGGCAGCACGTACACATCCAGCCCATCGTAGAAGGCCCGCATTTCCCGCACGCGGCCCAGAAACTCCACCTGATCGGCAAGACCCAGGCGCCGCGCCAGCCGCACGAAGTCAGCGCCGGTCCTGCGCATGCCTCCGGCCAAGCGAAGGACCACCTTCGGCCCGCCCCGCGCCAGCTTCGCCGCCGCCCGGATGAGCACATCCTGCCCCTTCTCAGGGACCAGACGCCCGGCGCAGCCCACGATATGCATGCGGGCTCCATCCACCGGCACCGAACGCTCCGCCCGCCACCGCTCCACGGGAATGCCGTACCGCACCACGGTGATCCGCTCCGCCGGAATCGCCAGGCGCCCGGCGACATACCGGCGCACCGCCTCGGCGCACGCCACGTATCGCGTCCGCGCCCCGCCCGCCGCCAGCCGGTAAAGGGCGCGGCGCAAGCGACAGCGCCAGTCGCCGGCCGCCATCCATTCGCGGGTATCGTGCAGATGGACGACGTGCACGATGGGCTGACCCGCCACGGCCAGCGCGGTCACTACGTCCGCCAGCCACAGGTGGCTGTGCACCAGCGCGGGGTTGATGCGGCGCAGGTACGCCCGCAGCCGCCGGGCCGCGGTGACGATGTGGAATCCCAGGCCGAGGGAGTAGGAAAGATTCAGGTAGTGAATCCGCCCGGGAGGCAGCGGCTCGCGCAATTGGGGATCTTTCCTGCCCAGAACCGCGACGTGGCACTCGTAGCCCCACCGGTGCTCCAGTGGCAACAGGAGGTCCAGAATTGCCCGCTCCGCCCCGCCCACTACGCCCTCGGTGCTCAGGCCCGCGAAAACATGGAGCACTTTCGTGCCTTCGGCCTTCACCGCTCAGATGTACTTCCCGCGGCTGCGCCCTCTGCCGTGTGCCCGAACAGGCCGGCGTAAAGCGCAACCATCCTCCGGGCGGTCTCCGGCCACGAGAACCGCATGGCCTGGGCGCGGGCCGCCCGGCGCATCGCCTGCAACCTTTCACGATCTCGCAGGAGGCTGCGGCAACATTCCAGCATTCCATCCCCGTCACCCGGCGCCGTCACGCAGCTGCACTCTTCGCTGAGGTAGTCTTCAATCCCCCCCCGGGTGGTCACCACCGGAACACCGCAAGCCAGTGCCTCCAGTACCGCCGTGGAGCTCGTGCTCCGCCGCAGGGGCAAAATCAGCAGATCCGCCGACTGCAGAAACGAGAGATATTCCTCGTCGGAGACGCGTCGCTTCCAATACGCCCGCGGGTGCGAGGCCGCGATCGACCCGCAGCGGGCGTCCCCTGAAATCATCACCAGCTCCGCCTCGCGGATGTCGTCAAGCAGCCGCGGCACCAGCGTGGCCAGCAGGGTGATATCGCGCTCGTGGCGTCCCACGAAAATCAAGCGCTGGCGACTCGGATTCCTCTCCGCCGACAGAGGTCTGAAATAGGCGGTGTCCACTGCGTAGGGTACGTAGCGGACGCGCTCTGGACCCAACAGCTCGCTCCAATAGGCCACCTGCGCACGGGACACGGTGACCACCAGATCCAACCGCCGGAAATGGTCCGCGTTGCGGAAGAGCCACGGCATGTGCTCCGGCGGGTGGTGCACGGTGCCTACCAGCCGGTTTCCGTTTCGGCCGGCCAACAGAGACATCAGGTAATAACTCTTCTCCGCGTAGACGAAGTGGTACACCGAATTTCGACGGCGAAGGAAATGACGCATCGCTTCCAGCTCCAGGATGAAGTCGTACCGCGAGTATTCAAAATGTCCGCCGGCCCGCGCCAGGCATATGCCCGCCGGCCGCAGCACAGTCTCCCCCAACCAGTACAGAGTGCGGCTCAACGCGATCGTCTCCCCCACATAGCCGCACAGCCGGTCATAGCCCGAGGCTGCGCAGTGATGCGCATAACGATAGCGGATGAAGAATACCGGTACCGGACAGGGAACCCGTTCTTCCGGCGGCACGCTGTGCGGGGATCGGCAAGCGGGATAGGGTTGAAACAGTCGTGCCCGCATGCCTCAATCTCCCCGTGGTTTCCTCGGCCGCGATCCGTACCGGGCTTGCCACGCGCGCCGCAGGAGGGCTCCGCGTTCAACCCCCCGGGCTCCCAGCAGGGGCAGGAGCAGCCGCGCCCAGCGGGAGTACAC
>DTYT01000139.1 GCA_012961745.1 Kiritimatiellia bacterium
AACCTGATGTCCTAGACCTGGCTAGACGATGGGGTCGCCCTCGGCCGCAATAAATTAGCATAGCGCTTGCCGCTGGCAACCCCAAAAAGGTCGTTCATTCCTGGATGGTGACGCTCCAGTCGTGGCCCACGTAGGCCGGCTTTTCGGTGCAGTATTGCCCCAACGGATTAAGTCTCCCCGCGCTTTCCTCGGGCATGTCCCTCAGCAGGTAGATGGCACACGGGTCTTGCGACCAACCCTTGAGTTGGATTGCATAGTAGTTTTCCCCCGGACGGGTAAGCTCTGCAGGGATCTCCACTTTCCATAGGTCCACCGTCACCACGCCCTGGGCGGGCAGTCCGTGAAAGGTCCCCGCCACGGATCCCGGTCCCAAAATGATATTCTTGACCCACGCGCCCATGATCCAGTGTTCCTGCTCGCCGTTCCACCAGCGCACCAGAACCTGTTCTTCATGCTCTTGGGCAAAATCCTTGTCGGTAAGCACGTACAGCACAACGGGCTGATCGTCGCCCAGGACGGTGGAGTCCATGTCCAGGAAGGAGAAGCGCTCACCGGGAACCGTTTCTCCGCATCGGTCGTCGATGTCATCCGCGTCGTCGTGGTAAGCCCAGTGGATGCGGATCTTTTCGGACGCGTATGACGCGCCCGCCAGGACCAGAATCAGGATCGCCATACTGACAGTTCGGTTGCTCATCACGGCTCCACTCCCCACTCTATTTCTTGTCTCCGAGGACCGGCCGGGCGGTCAGGACCCGGGGGTCTGCTCCGTCCGCTGACCAGGCCGACTATACTCGGGGAGGTCCGATTTGGCAACAGCTCCGGTGTAAATCGCTTGACGGCTCCGGTCCCCGCCCATAGTTTGATAGGGAAGCGGGGACCGGTTTCGTGAAAAGACCTACGATATGCGATGTCGCCCGGGAGTGCGGGGTTTCGTTGAGCACCGTGTCCCTGGTTCTCAACAACAATCCCCGTATCAGCGAGGCGACCCGTGCCCGGGTGTTGGAGGCGATGGATCGGATGGGCTATCTGCCCAACGTCCAGGCCCGAGCTTTGGCGTCGCGTTCAAGCCGGACTTTGAGTGTAGTGGTCCCTCATCTGAATCACGTCTTCGCCGACGTCTACTTCGGAGAAATCGTCAGCGGCATCTACGATCGTTGCCTGGAACATCACTACCGGATGATGCTGGACATCGCCAACCCGCGCTTCGTGAGACAGCGGGAATATGTCAATATCATGCGCTCGCGTCGCGCGGACTGCATGCTGTTCATTGCCTCGTCGGTCAACGACGAATACTTGCGGGAATTCGAGGATTCCCCGTTCCCGTTCCTGCTGGTCAATCATTACTTCCCCAACATGAACCTGAACTACATCATGGTTGACTACCGCCAGTCGGCAAGGCTGGCCGCCGAACATTTGATCGGTTTGGGGCACCGGAAGATAGGTATCATTGCTGGCACCAATACTTATACCGGCCGCGATTACCGGGATGCGTTCATCTCGGCCTGTTGCGTGAGGGGCTGCCGTCGGGAAGACCTCCCCTGGGTGGATGGCGGCAAGGACTGGAGTCAGGAAGGGGGATTCCGGGCCGCTCGGATTCTGCTGGGGGAGCATCCCGATCTCACCGCCATCATGGCGGGCAATGACCGGCTGGCCATAGGCGCCATGCGCTGCGTGCACGAGAGGGGGCTGCACGTGCCGCAGGATGTTTCCATCATGGGAGTGGATGACATCCCCCAGGCAGCTTATACCACGCCGGCGCTGACCACTATCCGGCATCCGCTTTATGAGCTCGGGCGGCGCGCGGCGGAAACGGCCATCCTGCTCTTCCGCGAGGAACTCCAATCGTGCAACGAAGTCCTGCCGGTGCAACTGGTGGTGCGTGAATCCACCGGAACGCCGCCTGCACGATAGTAGTCCTGCCGGATGGTACTTGCGGGAGGAGCTTCGCACGGGACACGGGGCGGTACAAGAGACAGGGGCAACGCCCAGCGGGACCGCCATCCGGTTGGTGTTGGTGGTGCTGGCGGCCCTGTCTCTGCGGTTACCGGGCATGCGCTGGGGTTATGGCCTGCCGGGCTTCGCAGACCGCTTCGTTGCTCTTCATCCGGATGAAACCTTCTTCGTGGAAGTGGCCCGGAACCTGGAGGAGGGCAAGCCGTTCCGCCGCAGCTACGTGCTGGGACTGGGACAGGCCCTGCGGCTCGTCCTGGCGTGGGGACGATCCCGCGGCATCCTAATCAGCGGCGGGGATCTGGTAACCGCCGGACGTATCCTGAGCCTCGGGTCCGGGCTGTTGGCCGTGTTGCTGACCTACTGGCTGGGGCGCGCATTGTCCGGGGATGCATGGACGGCGCTGGCCGCGGCCACGCTGATCGCCCTTAACTCGCTCTGTGCGGTATATTCCCATCTGTGCACGGCGGACATGGCGTACACCTTTCTGCTCTATCTCTTCGCCGGGCTGGCATGGAGCGGAATCGAGAAGCGCCGTCCGCAGCGCCTGGTCTCCGCCGCCGTCGTCGCAGGTACGGCGATGGCAGTGAAATTCGGCCCGGTGCTGCTGCCGTCCGTGCTGCTCCTGGGCCGCGGATTCCCCCGGAGGCGCCTCGGCGGCGGCCTGGTGTGCCTGGCTGTCTGTGCCGCGATGTTCGTCGCCGTGCAGGGGGGCGCCTTCAATGCCGAGTCGGCACGCGCGATCCTGCGGAGTTTCCTGCACGACAACCTGGGGGGGTTCAAACATGCCCGCTGGCAGAATCCGGTAGTCTACGCGATGGAATTGGTCCGCAGCGGCGGGTTGCCTGCGGCGGCATTAACTGCCGCCGGGGCGCTGGCTCTCCTGCGCGGCCGGCGGCTGCGCAGCCCGGCAATTCTCATCGCCTTTCTTCCATTGGGATTGCATGCGGCGGGGATTCTGGCCCTCAATCTTCCTTTTCCTCGCCACATCCTGCCCCTTCTACCCGCCGCGGCGCTGTGCGCGGCCTGGCGGATATCCCGTATGGGAGAGCCTGCGAAGGTCTTGGTCTTGTGTGCGATCTGGTCGGCGGCGCTCGCTCTGAGCGACGCTTATGCCTTCGTGTACGACGCCCGCAAAGAGATCCTGCGCACATTGCGGGAGTTCGTGCCCGTCGGCACGCCGGTGGCGGTGGATCCCGGTTTCCGGGTGCCGCTGGAGCGGTTATATCCGCGGTCCCGGGTGGAGGATGCTGCCCTGCTCGTGCTGCACGAGTCCTGGACCTTTCGCTTCCTCCCCAGCGAGTTGCATCCCCTCGGGATCCCGGACCGCGACGAACTGTATCACGTGGGACCAGCGGACCTGCGGATGTACCGATCCATCCAGTGCCGGCTGCGCGAGGGCACCCTGAAGGGCGTTTACCGCGCGGGCCCCATCGCCGTGTTGCCGGAGGCGCTTCTCTACCGCCGCTTGTGGGGGAACTTTTTCAAATTCTGCGGGGAGTGCCGGCTGCTCGCAGAGGTTGACGCGGGTGCCGTGGGGGGCGGCGGTCAGCGGCCGTGAATCACGTATGCCGTCGAGCTGGAGGTTGCGGATCACCACCCAGTACCCGTCCTGTTTTCCGGTGGCTTCGGTCCATTCCAGTTCGATACCCGTAACCGCGTCCCAGCAATCAACCGGCCTCCGGGCGCCCGCGGATGCCCGGGGGGTGTGTTCCAGCTCTTCCAGGGGGACCCGATAGGTGCCCCAGCGCCCTAAGACCCACACCGTTTTTCCGGCCAGTGCGCGCGCGGGGCCGGCTCCGCATTCCGCGGTGCAGATCCTCAATGCCAGGTGCGAATCGAGTCTCCGGGGATACAAGTTGAGCATGAGGGCCCCGTTATTTTTCCGGGCCTGGCTGAAGTTCAGGGTGCGGGTGAATCGGAATCCCACGCGGCAGCGGTTTGCGGGCATGAAGATCCGCCACTCGGCGCCGAAGGGACCCCAGGCGAATATCTGTCTGACGCGGCCGTCGGGCATGGCATAGTCATCCCCGAGGTAACGGGGGTTGGCCAGCAGGTTGACCCGGCCGAGGACCCGCCCCAGGAATTGGCTACGTTCGCCGGGAACTGTCCCGCTACCCAGCGGAATGCGGGAGCAACCGGCCAGGACCACCCCGGTCACCGCGAGCAGCAGGCTGCCGCAGACACTCGGCCGCATCCTGCGCTGAACAATGTCGGCTGGCACCTTGCGCATATTCAGATCATCCGCCGGTGTCGTCCGCCCACCAGCATCGCCGGTGCGCGAGTCGTCTTGCGATGCATTTCGCGTGCCGGATTTGGCTGGATTTTGACCGGCGGATGGCTATTTTGGTGAAGGATCAGCCGGGGGCGCGGTAGCCAAGTGGTAAGGCACG
>DTYT01000140.1 GCA_012961745.1 Kiritimatiellia bacterium
ATCGCAGTTCGTCGAGACCGCGGAGGCATCCGTCTATGTCGCGGCACTTCCAATAGCGGGGTGTGGTCCGCAGGCCGAAAAGCCGCAGCTTCTCCAGCACCTGCTCCTGGGTCCCGAATTCGATGCCGTCGTATTCGCCGACCGCGTAGAAGACCGCGTCCAGCGGACGCGCGGCCACGATGCGCGGATCGAGTTGCTTCAGCGAACCGGCCGCCGCATTCCGGGGGTTGGCGAACGGTTCCTCCCCCTTCAAGTCGCGCTCGCGGTTGAGCTGCAGGAAACCTTGCTTGGTCATATATACCTCGCCGCGCACTTCGAGCACCTGCGGGGGGCGTGGTCCCAGCAGACGGAGCGGTATGGTGCGGATGGTCTTCAGGTTGGCAGTGATGTCGTCGCCGCGTACGCCGTCGCCGCGCGTGCTGCCCAGGACGAGTGCGCCCCGTTCGTATCGCAGCGAAACGGCGACGCCGTCCACCTTGGGCTCGACGATGTACGTGTACCGGCGATCGCCGAGGATACGGGAAACCCGGGCGTCGAAGTCCCGGAGCTCCTGGGGCGTGTAGGCATTGGAAAGGCTCAGCATGGGGATCCGATGGGTGACCGTGGGGAACTCCTCCAGCGGCCGACCGCCCACGCGCTGCGTAGGGGAATCCGGCGCCACCAGGTCGGGAAATCGCTCTTCCAGTTTCTCCAGCTCCCGGTACAGCTTGTCATACTCTCGGTCGGATATCTCCGGACGGGCCGCGACGTAGTAAAGGTAGTCGTGGCGCGCAATCTCTTTGCGGAGCCATTCAATGCGGCGCTTGGCTTCCGCGCGGTTCATGGCGCTGCTCCCTCCTCAAAGCGTATCCCACGTACAGCGGTAGGGAAGCGGACAGCGATCCCAGGAAGTCCATGCCCAGATCACTGGGTTGCAGACTGCGATAGGGCAGGACGCCCTGCACGACTTCCGTCCCCACGGCCAGCATCGCGGCGCCGGTCAGCGCCCGGATCAGTCGCCGGGGCGGTCGGGCGGCGGTTCCTGCTTGCACCGCGAAGAGGAGCACGGTTTCCACGAAGAACAACAGGAAGTGAACTGCTCGGTCCAGATTGCGCGGCTGACCAGGAAATGAGGGCAGGGGGGCCAGCAGCAGGGTCAGCAGCAGGATCGTCCACGAAACGGCGGCGATCCGTACGATGCCCCTGCCGGCGATGGGCCGCGGCTTCCGGCTTGCTGGGCCGCAGTTGTCCATGATCTCCATGATGGCCTTTCGTCCCTGCGGGTCAATCCCGCATAAGGCTCCTGCCGGAAGCGGGATTGACAAGCCTGGAGCGGATGCCTACTCTAGCCCGGCTCATGGAAAGCGAAGCCAGACCGCTGGTTTTGATCACCGGGGCCGCGGGCTATCTGGGAAGCGTCCTGGTGGATCACCTTCTCAGAGCCGGGTTCCGCGTGCGGGCCCTGGACAATTTCATGTATCACCAGGCCAGCCTGTTGCCTCATTTCATCAATCCGCACTTCGAGTGCCTGGTCGGTGACGTGCGCGATGCCGATATCCTGAAAAGGGCCTTGGAAGGCGTGCAAGGGGTGGTGAATTTGGCCGCACTGGTCGGTGCACCGCTGTGCGAGGAGCGGGAAAAGGAAGCCTGGGAAATAAACTATGAGGCGGCCTTGAAGATCGACGAACTGCGGGACCGCGCCAGTCAGTGGTACATCTTTCCCAACACCACCAGTGGCTACGGGACGCGCAGCCCGGTGGAAGGGCCTTGTACCGAGGATACGCCGCAGGAGCCGATTTCGGTCTATGGACGGAGCAAGGTGGAAGCGGAAGGCGAGCTGCTGAAGTCGGACAATGTGGTCACCCTGCGGCTCACCACGGTGTTTGGTTTGTCGCCAAGGATGCGGCTCGACCTGATGCCCAACGATTTCATGTGGCGGGCGCTGAGACAGAAGACCTTGGTCATCTTCGAGGGACATTTCCGCAGGTCATTCATCTACATCACCGACATAGCGCGTTGCGTGGAGCATGTGATAAGGAATTTGGACCGCATGAAGAACCGGGCCTACAACGTGGGCGACGAGAGTATGAATCGCACCAAGGGGGAGCTGGCTCGGATGGTTGCCCGGCTGACCGGGTGTTACGTGCACGAAACCGAAATACGCAAGGACCCCGACCGGCGGAATTATTTCGTTTCCTTCGAACGTATCCGGTCCGCCGGCTTCCGGACCACCGTCGCTCTGGATCAAGGTCTGGAGGCTCTGTACCGCGGCCTGAGGACCCTGCACTGGACGATTCCCTATGCGAACGTAGAGTATTACTGAAGACGGCAGATCGTTTCAGGCGGATGCCCCATGGCGGTGACCCCTTTCAAGCGCATACTGGTGACGGGGGCGACGGGATTTCTCGGGCGCCATGTAGTCCCCGCCTTGTACCGCGCGACCGGGGCGCAGGTAATAGGGGTGCACCGGCGGGACTACGACCTTCTCAAGCCGGGGGCCGCGGAAGCCATGCTGGCAGACATTCGTCCGGACGCGGTGGTTCACCTGGCAGCCAAGGTGGGCGGAATCGTCGCCAACCGCAAGTATCCCGCGGATTTCTTCTACCAGAACATCGTCATCAATACCCACACCTTCCAGGCCTGCTACCGCCGCGGGGTGAAGAAGTTCCTCACTTTCATCGGCGGGTGCTCCTACCCGAGGAAGGCTTCCTCTCCCATCCGGGAGGCGCAGATGTGGGAGGGCTATCCCCAGGAAGAGAGTGCGCCGTATTCGGTCGCCAAGAAGCTGATGTTGGTGCAGTCGGAGGCCTACCGGCGCCAACACGGATTCAACTCGGTGGTTCTCATTCCGGGTAACGTGTACGGAGAATACGACAATTTCAATTTGGAATACGCCCATGTGATACCGGCGTTGATCCGGCGATTCGTCGAGGCCCGCGAACGGGGGGCTGATTCGGTGACCTGCTTGGGAAGCGGTCGTCCCACCCGGGACTTCGTCTATGCCGGGGATGTGGCGGAACTGACCGGGTGGTTTCTTCTCAACTACGACTCCAGCGACCCGGTCAATATCTCGACCGGCACCCGGACCAGCATCCGAGAGCTCGCCGAGACCATCCGGAGTCTTACCCGTTACCCGGGCCGGATCGTCTGGGATACTTCGGCTCCCGACGGCCAGATGGACAAGATCTTCTGCGTGGAGCGATTGCATTCCCTGGGCCTGGAATGTTCCACCACGCTTGAGGAAGGGCTGCGCAGGACCATTACCTGGTTCGAGCGGGCCAGGCGCGAGGGGACTGTGCGCCTCTGATCCGGGGACCCTGGTCATGGCGGCCAAGAGAACCTGCGCGGTGTTGGGCGGACGTGGATTCGTCGGATCGGCAGTGGTCCGCGAGGGCGTATCCCGCGGCTGGGAAGTGACCGTGATCGGGCGGGAGGAATACCCCCGGCTCACCGGACGGAACTTTGATCTTTTCGTCAATGCAAACGGCAACTCGCGCAAGTATCTCGCTGTCCGGGAGCCGACACGTGAGTTCGACATGTCCGTTGCGTCGGTTATGCGGTCGCTCCATGATTTCGCGTTTGAGACGTACGTGCTGCTTTCCAGCATAGACGTCTACCCGGACTGCAGCGATCCGCGCAAGAACAGCGAAGATACTCCCATCGACCCCCGGCACCTCTCCCCCTACGGGTTCCACAAGTATCTGGCGGAGATCATTGTCCGCCGCTATGCCGCCGAATGGATGATTCTGAGGATGGGCGGATTCGTGGGCCCCGGACTCTGGAAGAATTCCATCTACGATCTCCTCCGCCGCCGTCCGCTGCGCGTCCACCCGGACTCGCGCTACCAGTACCTGCATACCCGGGATCTGGCGCGGATCCTGTTCGACCTGCTGAGCCATGGGCATGCCGGCCAGGGTGTCTTCAATGTGGCCGGCACCGGAACGATCAGTGTCCGCGAGGTTGCGGAGTTGATCCCGGATTGCGAGCCGACTACCATCGAACCCGGTGTTCCCCTGGAGATCTACGAGGTGAATACCGATCGCATCCGTACAATCTGTGCCGTGCCCGAGACGCGACGGACGGTGGAGTCGTTCGTCCGCGCGGTGCTGGAAGACCGGGAAGGGATCCGATGATCATCTCGCGCACCCCCTTCCGTATCAGCTTCTTCGGCGGCGGCACCGATTTTCCGGAATTCTACCGGCAGGAGGGAGGCGCGGTCCTGCTGGCCACCATCGACAAGTATTGTTACCTGTCGCTGCACGAGCTGAGCCCCTTCTTCCGCCATCGCTTCCGTGCCAGTTACGCGCGGACGGAGCTGGTGAATTCCCCGGCTGAATTCCAGCATCCGCTCATCCGCGAGAGCCTGCTGATGCTCGATATCGACACCGGTATGGAGATAAGCCACGTGGCCGACCTGCCGGGGCACACCGGCCTGGGGACCTCATCCTCATTTACGGTCGGCCTGCTCAATGCGCTGCATTGCTTCCGCGGCGAAGAGGTCACGCCCGAGCGCCTCGCCCGTGAGGCGATCGTGGTGGAAAGGGAACGCGTGGGCGACGCCGGCGGACACCAAGACCAGTATGCCGCCGCCTTCGGCGGGGTGCTGCGCCTAGATTTCCTCCGCGACGGCCGGGTGGCGGTACGCCCCGCACCGGTGGCTCATGACACGCTGGAGGAACTCTCCCAGCGACTGATGCTGTTCTATCTGGGCACGGAGCGGTCCGCTCAGGCGATACTCCGCCAGCAGACTTCGAGCATCGGACGCAACCGGGGGACACTGCTGGACATGCTGACGATGGTGGATGCCGCCGAACGGCTGCTGCGTGATGGAGATCTGGATGGATTCGGCGATCTGCTGCATCGGACCTGGACGGCCAAGAAAACGCTCGCCCGAGGCATAAGCAATACGGCGATTGATGACGCATACCGTGCCGCGCGGGAAGCGGGAGCCCGCGGAGGCAAGGTGCTGGGAGCGGGGGGAAGAGGATTCCTCCTCCTCTATGCCCGGCCGGAGGACCGGCAGCGTATCCGCACCCGACTGAGCCGCATGTTGGAAGTAGATTTCTCCTTCTCCTTCTCCGGCAGCCGGATCATTTTCAACACCTCCGGGTAGTGCGGCGAGTGAATATGCACACCGGCACGCATGCCTACATACTAGCGGGGGGAGCCGGCACGCGCCTGCGGAGCCTTTTCCCCGACACGCCCAAGGCACTGGTTCCCGTCGCCGGCCGGCCCTTCCTCGAGTGGCAGTTGCACTGGCTGGCAGCCGCGGGGGTTGCGTCGGTTCGCATAGCCGCCGGACATCGCGGCCGACAAATAGCCCGGTGGATCAAGCAATCCTCCGCAGCCCGGAGAA
>DTYT01000141.1 GCA_012961745.1 Kiritimatiellia bacterium
ACCGGCTCGCTGCGCACGATAAGTGCGTGGGCATCGGCGTGCTCACCAGCCAGGTCCCGGATCCCCCGCGTCTCGTCCTGGATCACCAGATATCCTCCATGCCTTTCGAGAATCTGGCGGGCTATCGCGTCCAGCTTGGTCGGGATCAGAACTTTCCGCTTCCTCATGCCTCCTCCTCGCCGCCTGCGTCACGGCTCCGCGTCAGTGACTGCGGTGAGCATACGGATACTCGCGCCCCGGTTCAAGGGAGGATCTCCACCGAACAGGACCCCGCCGCTTGACCGATCCCATCCCGCCGTCCTATTGTCGGGACGGGAGCATGAAGAACCAAACGCTAGCCGCCGTCTCCGGTCCGGGTATCGCCGTCCTGCTGCTTGTCGTCGGCTGCGCAACCGGCGGCACCCGCGCAATCACCCCGCCCCCGGACTGCGCCCGCTGGCAGGCGTTGATCGACCGCGCGGACCAAGCCGCCCGGCAGGGACGCTGGAACCGGGCTGCCGCCCTCTACCGCAAGTACCTCAAGCGATGCACCGATGGATCCCACAGCATCGCCGCCCGGCTCGACTACGCCGCCGCCCTCCGCTCAGCCGGCCGCCTTCACGACGCTTTCGAAGCATACGTCGAATTGCTGCAGCGTCATCCGGCGGCGGCCCCCCGTGACCGGGTGCTGCAACACATGTTCGAGATCGCCCGCCACCTGGCCCAACAGCGCCACGCGCGCTGGCTTTTTGGGGGATTCACGCTTCCCGAGCGGGTGGTTCCCCTGCTGGAGCAGATAATCTCGTTCGGACCAGGATGGGAAGGGACCCCCGCCGTGCTCCTGCTCTTGGGCGAGCTTCACCGGCAGATGCACGAATTCGACCTCGCCGCCGAAAAGTTCCGCCGCCTGATCGAAAAGTATCCCGATTCTCCCGAGGCGGAGGAGGCCGCCTTCGCCCAGGCTGCCTGCCTATACCGGCTTTCGGAGCGCTATCCCAACGACCGCGGCCTTCTGGATAGCGCGTGGTCGGCGATATCCTACTTCCTCGATCGCTTTCCCCGATCCGACTATGCGCCGATGGCGCGGTCATACCGTGAAGCCCTTCTAAAGCGCCGCGCTCAGGCGGAGTTCGACGTCGCGCGTTTCTACGACCGGATCGGGCGCAACCCCCAGGCAGCCCTGCGCGCCTACCGCCGCTTCATAAGAAAGTATCCCCATTCCGGATGGACTGACGCCGCCCGCCGTCGTATACAGGAGCTGGAGCGGCAACTTTCGGAGAACTGACCATGAAGCCGATCAACCGGATCATCGCCATGAGGACAGCCGGGGCCGGTGCTCTGGCCGCCCTCTTCCTGGCAGGCTGTGTGGGCTACCAGCTGGGTAGCATGCTGCCCCGGGATATCCGCACGGTTTTCGTACCCCCATTCGAGAACCGGACCAGCGAACCCAGCCTTGAGGACGAGCTGACGCGCGCGACCATCGCGGAGATTCAGAGAGACGGCTCGCTCATCGTCTCCGAGGCGGGCGCGGCGGACGCCGTGTTGAAGGTCACCCTGCGGAAGTTCGAGCTGGTTCCCCTGGCATACACCAAGGAAAAGACCTCCCTGGTTGACGAGTACCGCATGCGAGTACGCGCCCACGTTGTGCTGCAACGTACCCGGGACGAGTCGATCGTCTACCAGAACCCCAACGTGGTCGGTGAAGCCGAATTTCTCGTCAGCGGAGACATGTCATCCGCCAAGCGCGGTGCCCTGCCGGATTTGGCCGCGGACATGGCACACCAGATTGTCGAGAAGATCGTCGAGGCCTGGTGATTACGCCGCGCGGCGAAGGCTGCGGATCCGGGCAGCCAGTCTTTGCTTGTAGCGGTCAGCGGTTCCCCGGGCGTAGACCCGCTTCTTGACCGCCTTGTCGATCGCCGAAGTAAAGCGACGGAATCTCTCCTCGACCTGTTGCAGGTCGCCGGCGGCTATGGCTTCGAGAACCGCCCGCCGGGCCCTCCTCACCTGCCGGCGCACAATACGGTTGAGCCGCCCGGCCTTCTCAGCGGTCCGCAGTCGCTTCTTGGCACTCTTCAGATTCGGCATCTGCCTGTTCTCCTCCCTGCCATACCGCAACGCCGGTCTCATCCGGCCTTTCCACCGCCGCGCCATACTAGCGCCGATCCTCCAGTTGTCAACCGCCAGCCGCGGAGAAGCAAAGCCGTCCTCGCAGGGGATGCGACGGAATCCAGACTTTCCCCCGAAAAGCCGCTGCACTATATAGGCGGTCACGGAGAAGTCGGGAGGCACCCGATCGGTGAGAC
>DTYT01000142.1 GCA_012961745.1 Kiritimatiellia bacterium
CACGGTGACAATCCGGCAGAAGATCGTGCGCCTGGTGGAATCCCCGGTTCCGGTGGCCGCCTGGAACCTGGTACAGGTGGCCCGCCCGGACAACCTCTACCTTCCCACGGCACCCCATTCCCGGTTCCCCGAGGGATTCCGGGTGCTCATGGGACGGGTGCCGCGGGAGTTGGTCGGCCGACATGCTGGAGGCCGCTCTTTCGGCTGCCGCGGTGGGGAGTTCAAGGTGGGAACCGATTCTATGCGAGTCTGGGCCGCGGCCCGCAAAGATGACTCTCTGATCGTGTTGCGGCAGATGGCGACCAGCGCCTCGGGACGCTGGCCGGACGGTGGCTGTCGTGCGGAAATCTACTTCAACTCAGGACTCGGCTACGCCGAGCTGGAAACCCTCACTCCGGAGGTGCTTCTCAAACCCGGAGAATTCCTGACGGCGGAAATTGCGGTTACGGTAGCGTTTCCGGGCCCATCCGATCCGTGGAGCATACTGAAGAGCTTGGGCGACGCACATTGACCCGACCCTTGCCGGCCGCGCCGGGGGTTCACCACCCATTGCGGTGTACCATCTTCTCCAGAGGCCGCCGCACCTTGGGACGCGCCGACTCCCGCTCGTAGCCCAATGCTACGAGAGAAACCAGCCGGTATCCGGCCGGCACGCCCAGGTACCCAGAGATAGCCGCGCAGTACGGCTTCTTGTCTCCAGCCACCCAGCACGATTCCACGCCCCGATCGGTAGCGGCCAGCAGCATGTTCTCCGTGGCGGCACAACCGTCTTCCAGATAGTACTTGGTGTCACGGCAATAGACGAGTATGCAGGCGGAACATTCTGCGATGAAACCGCCGTGATCGGTCATGCCGCCTATACGCCTCAGCTTTTCCCGGTCGGTCACCAGCACGAATTCCCACGGCTGTTCGTTCCGCGCAGTCGGAGCTCGCCGTCCGGCGTCCAGAATCTTCATCAACACCTCTTCCGGAATCTCTCCCCCCCGGAATGCCCGCGTGCTATGCCGCGCGGCTATAGCCTGCAGGGTTTCCATGGTTCAACCTCCCCCTCCGCCGCCCGGATACCGCCCTGCGGAGGATTGCACTACGTACCACTGGTCATATTCCTGGTCATGCCGCAACAGTAAGAGCTCTCCATCTGCGCACCGTACGCGGAAGTACTCCGCCGCCGGCCACTCGGGATTCCGCCATCCCTGGTGCCAGCGATCCAGGACTTCCTGCACAGATTTCCAGCGACCGCCTCGCTGGACGCGGCGCGGCGTCTCGTCTGCCCGATACCCACTGTAGCACTCTACCCTGACCGGCTCCAGGTGCATCCGCGGTACCCTGTTTCTTACCGGTATTCACGGACCTGTTCAAGCGGTTTGCGGGACCGCTCACCGACACGCTCCGGCGCGTCCTCCTGCGGATAGCCCATCGCGATCAGTACATCCAGTCTTTCGCCCGGGGCCAGTCTCAATATGCGGCGCACGCGGCGTTCGTTGAACCACCCGATCCAGCAAGTTCCCACCCCTTCTTCCGCCGCCTGCAATACGAAATGCTCCCCAGCTATTCCGATATCGATCAAGCTGTAGTTCACCCGCCGCATCAGTCCGCCCAGCTTTGCAGCGTAGGTGGACTGGAGGCGTACCAGCGCCACCAGGACCGGGGCCTGCCGCGCGAAAGAGAAAAGAGAGTAAACCCCGCCAAAGGCTGCCTGGGCCACGCGGCTTCGCCACGGATCGCGATCAAAAATCAGAAAGCGCCAAGGTTGAGAATTGCATGCCGAGGGGGCCAACCGGGCTGCTTCAACACACCGGTCTATGACGTCCCGGGGCACCGGGCGTCGTGCATACCGCCGTACGCTCCTGCGTCGGTGTACCAGGTCGAGGAAGGCGCCCACGCTCTCAGCCCTTCTTCAGTCCCTACTGGTCAACGCCTCGGCGGCCGGCCCGCCCGGTCCCAGCGGCATATTACGCCCGAGCAAGCCAATGCTCCACCATTTCCCTGCCAGTAACCGCGCTCCATAACCCGCCGCCCGGACGGCGCTATAACTCGCGGCCCACCACCCGGAAGCAATTATGCCCTTCCCGGCCACGACCACAATGAGGATTTTACCCGGGAGCAACACGATCCCGGCCACCGCCGCCGAACAGAGCATCACGAATCGGGTCCCCCGCCCCTTTCAAGGCCCCTCCCAGGATCAGGTTCACCACGTCGGCAAGTCCCCCGACCGCCATAAACAGCAGCCGGCGTCGGCCGAGATGAAATGTTCCCTCGGTATGAGCCGCACCTGAACTCAGGAAAAGGGCATGTAGAGCATCCGACCCCAGCACGAATATCACGCCCGTCAGCAGCCGCCAGAATGCCCGCGGGCAACGCCGCCTGGGTAGTGGTCAGGTCGTAATGCGCGAGGAAAAGTGGATCAAAGAGCTGCATGAGGGTGCAGGAGCCCGTTCCCAGCAATACGGGCCAAGCAAGACGCACAACTTCCGCCCGCAAAGCGCGACCCGCCTTTCGCTTGTGGGTGTTCGTCTTCGGGAACCGGCCGGCGATTATGGGGTGCAGTTTCCCCCCGTCGAAATCCGCATGCGGTGCAAAAGGGTTTCCCCCGGACCAGGCCACGCCCCCGGCTGGCGGACCGGCCAGACTAAGACCCGCACCCTGCGCCTGCCCCACCGCAGCGCCTGGGCATGGCGCGGGAAGAACAGATCAATATGTCGTCCCTTGAGGCTGCGGCCGGTGTCTTCAACTCGCCCGTACCCATAGCCGGGCACGTACATCACGGTGCCGTAGGGGAAAACCCCTAGATCGGCAGCAATCGTACCCCGGTGCGCCCGCGTTCCGGATGAGGTTATCCCCACCCGCTTGGGCCGTCCCCGCGCGGGTCCCGAGGCCACAATCGGACGGCCCCAGAGCTTCCGCCGCCAGTTGCAGCACTTTCGGCAGGGACAGTATCCGGTAACCGTGACGGTCAGCCGGTACGGCTCCACGTTGCGCGGAGGACGCACCGCGGGCCCCGCGCACGCTGACATCAGCAGTGCGGCACCCAGAGGAAAAGACCGGGCGGCCACCCGTCTGACCGTACTCCTGGCGGTGCGTCGACCGTGGATCGGTCGCGGAATACCGGCAGGTGTTAACCGATCAGTCTGTCGCAATGCTCCCATATGGCAGTCGCATGTTGTGACATTTTTCACTAATTGTAGATTTTTAACAAGGCGCCGCCGCCTCACGCGAAAAAAATCAGCAGAAAAAGTAAACACGGCGGTTGTAAACGTGTAATTGTCTGTTACGTTCAAGTTGATTCGTCCGGTACGCCGAGCTGGCCAACATCACGATTTGGGGCTGTCCCCTGGTGGGACAGTCTATGCCGCCCGGTAGCGCCAACCTCCCCTCCCCCGACGTACCGGGCGGCTTTTGACTGTCTGCCCGGATCTCACGCGATTAAGCTCTAACCGGTAAGGATTGAGGGCGCTCGTATGACCAATGACCGAACCGAGCCCGGTGTGCGGGAGCGTATAGCCGCTGTGAAAATCATAGCCCGATGGCTCTCACACGGCCTGTACCCGGAGCGCCTGCTACGCGCCGAGGAGAATGTTTCCGGGTTCCTTACCGAACTGGTCGCGGGCAGCGTACGCTGGAGGAGAACGCTGGAATGGATTACTGGACGCTATCTGCGGCGCCGG
>DTYT01000143.1 GCA_012961745.1 Kiritimatiellia bacterium
ATCCTGGCCGGCGCCACCAGCATCGGCCGGGCCTTCATTCCCCGCGCGGCGGTACGGCTGCATACCGGACTGACCGCCGACTGTACCGGGCTGGAGATAGACGATGAAAAACGGATCCTGCTGCAGACCCGCCCCGCGTTCGGCGGCAACATCATGGCCACCATCATCTGCCCCGACCATCGCCCGCAGATGGCCACGGTTCGCCATAAGGTGATGAAAAAGGGTCATCCCGACCCGGCGCGCCGGGGCGAAGTGATCGTGGAGAGGGTGTCGCTTCAGGACCCACGGGCCCGCATCATCGAGATACGTCATGAAATGGGACAAGAGGTCAATCTGGCGGAAGCGGACATCATCGTGTCCGGCGGGCGCGGATTGGGCAAGCCGGAGCATTTCTCCGTGATACGGGAGCTGGCCCGGGAACTCGGGGCGGCGGTCGGCGCCTCGCGCGCGGCGGTGGATGCGGGCTGGATACCGGCCTATCACCAGGTGGGACAGACTGGAAAGACCGTCTGCCCGAAACTCTACATCGCCTGCGGAATCTCGGGAGCCATCCAGCACTTGGCCGGAATGAGCTCTTCGGATACCATCGTGGCAATCAACAAGGACCCCGACGCGCCCATATTCCACATCGCCGACTACGGCATCGTGGGCGACTTGTTCGAGGTCGTACCCGCGATGATCAAAGTCCTGCGGGAAGGCAAGTGATCGGCAGCGGCTCCGGGCCGCAGCGGGTCTTGTGCAGACCGGGTCGCCGTCGTATCATCATTTCAGGTGGCATGCCTGCGGTATCCGCAAGTCTCAGCCTGAGCGGGTGGTGCATCTGGATGATGATTGCCGCGCCCCGGGAGGCGGCGTACTATCGTCAACGCCGGATGGACATGGTGCGGACACAAATCGAAGCCCGCGGCGTGAAGCACCCGGCGGTACTGCGCGCCATGCGCACGGTGCCCCGGCACGAGTTCGTTTCCACCCGCCTGCGGGATGAAGCCTACGAGGACCACCCGCTGCCGATCGGCTACGGGCAGACCATTTCGCAACCTTACATCGTGGCGGTAATGACCGAGCTGCTGGATCCTTCTCCCGAGGACGTGGTGCTGGAAGTCGGCACCGGATCGGGATACCAGGCGGCGGTCCTCGCCCAAGTGGTACGGCAGGTGTATTCCCTCGAAATAATCGAGGGGCTGGCCGCGGCCGCGCGGGAGCGCCTGGCGCGCCTGGGATACCACAACCTCGAGGTCAAACACGGCGACGGCTACTACGGCTGGCCGGAGCATGCCCCCTACGACGGAATCATCGTGACTGCGGCGGCTTCCCACATCCCCCCTCCCCTCCTCCAGCAGCTCAAACCCGGGGGACGCATGGTGATCCCGGTGGGTCCTCCGATGCTCGTGCAGAGCCTGGTGGTGGTACGGAAAGAGTCCGACGGCACCATCCGCCAGCAGGAGATCATGTCGGTGCGCTTCGTCCCGCTGGTCAAGGGCACCGGGAAGCAGCGTTGAGCGCCCGAGCGGCTTTTTTCGCCCCCACAAAATATCTTTTTGGGGATTGACTTCCCACCGCGGCACGTGCTTCAATATGTCTGGGATGCCCTGATAGGAGGTGCTGCATGAGGAAGCTGCGTTGGGTAGTTCTGGCCGGCATACTACTGGGTGCGGCGGTGGTCTATGCCGACCTGCTGAATGCAAGCTTTGAGGACGCACAGCAAGGTACCGCTACGAATACCGAGTACTGGGCTTGGGATGTGCCTCCCGGCTGGACCTACGGGGGCTACTGGGGTGAAGTCAGTGTTGAGGGATGGCGTAGCAGGTCCGGTACCAATGAAGCCACCATCCACAACTGGGGTAGTGCTCCTGACGGAGGTTGGTGGCAGACGGCTACCAACGTAGTTGCCAGTCCGGGTAGCGTGTGGAAGGCGCGGGCGTGGGCGGTGAGTGACGCCGGCAATTGGGGAGGCGGTACATATACCGCGGTGGGATGCGAT
>DTYT01000144.1 GCA_012961745.1 Kiritimatiellia bacterium
CCAAAGTTCATCAAGTTCGAGGGGCACTATCACGGCTGGTACGACGACTTCCTGGTCAACACTCACCCGCACCCTTTGGTCTCGCTGGGCCATCGTCACGCTCCCATCAAAATCGCCGACAGCTCCGGCCTGAACCGTCGGGCGCTGGAGGACACCATCGTCGTGCCCTGGAACGATCTGCCAGCGGTGGAGCGAGCCATTGACACTCACCGGGGGCGGATCGCCGCCGTCATCACCGAGGGGATCATGGGCAACATGGGCGTCCCCATTGGGCGCCCTCACCACTTCATAGGGGACCAGCTCTATCTCGTGCTGGACCTCATCGTACCTGCGCCCCATGAAACGCTTGATGGAGAAAACCGTGTTCTTCGGATTGGTAATCGCCTGGCGCTTGGCCGCCTGACCGACCAAACGCTCCCCACTCTTGGTGAACGCTACCACCGACGGCGTCGTCCGGCCCCCTTCCGCATTCGGAATCACCACCGGCTTGCCGCCTTCCATTACGGCCATGCACGAATTGGTCGTGCCGAGGTCTATGCCCAGAACCTTCGACATCACTTTCTCCTTTCGCCAAAACCTGTCGTCCGCCGCCGCTGCCCGGGGGCGAAACAAAAAGCAGCCCGCAGACCCAGCAATGCCTATGCCAGGCGGACGCAGAAGTCTTGCGCCAGAGCCCAACTTACTGACGCGCAAGATATTAGGCCGAGGACGGTGTTCATCCGTCAGACCCGGAGCTTTTCTTATAGCGACAGACTGTCACACTTCCGGTCTGCGGTCTTGCCGTCCTGGTGACAAACCCGTCACATCCGGGGGCACTAGACGCCGGTGGTATTGAAGGCCCGATCGCCGGCATCCCCCAGACCCGGTATGATGTAGGCGTGTTCATTGAGTTCCCGGTCTACCGCACAAACGTAGATGGATGCATCCGGATGGCGTGCAGTGAGATATCGGATTCCTTCCGGGGCTGCGATGATGGCCAGTACCTTGGTACGGGGTACGCCCCAGCGTCGGACGGCGTCCAGGGCCGCCACCAGCGATCCACCGGTGGCGAGCATCGGATCCAGGACCAGCGCCACATCGGCGGCATGAGTGTCCGGGAGTTTCTGGTAGTATTCCACCGGCTGAAGGGTCGCCTCATCCCGATAGATGCCCAGGTGCCATACCTCCGCCTCGGGGATGAGATCGAGGATCGGGTCCACCATGCCCAGCCCGGCTCTCAATATGGTCAGCACGGCGATGCGCTGAAAAATGCGGAGTCCCCGCGCAGTTTCCAGCGGCGTCTCGACGGTGCACTGTCTCGTTCCCAGATCCCGCGTGGCTTCATAGGCCGTCAGCGTGGCCAGCCTCCGGATATTGGCCCGGAAGTCAGCCGGCTTTGTCTGGCGGTCGCGCAATCTCGTCAGATGATGCTGCACCAGGGGATGATCAATCACGGTCACATTTTTCATCCTTCCCTCCTTCCGGCCGCGGCCCCTTCACGATCCCAGGAAGAAGTCCGGCCTTACATGCTCCAGACTCTCAACGGCTGCCGTGGCGCCCGCATCCAACAGATCCCGAACACTGAATCGGCCGGCAGCCACTCCCAGGGTAAAGGCGGATATGGCCTTGGCGGCCTCCACGTCGAAAATCGTATCGCCCACCACCCAAATCACCGGCGGTAAAACCCCTCCACAGCGGAGCATCATTTCGCGCATCGCCGTCCGGGCGATCCGGGCCCGATCAGCGTGCCGTTCCCCGAAACCTCCGAATTCAAAATACCTCTCGAGACCGGCGGAATGCAGTTTCAGGTGGGCGCAGGCCGGAATATTCCCGGTGAGCAGTCCGATCACGAACCGCGGATCTTCGGCCAAGCTGGAAAGCAGGCGTCTCACCCCCGGCAGTGGGTCGGCCGGTTTCCGGGCCAGAAGATCCTTCAGTACCCCGGGCAGGCACCGGAAGAAGAGGCGTTCGTCCGCCGGACTTGAAGCGCGGCCGTGTCGCTCAAGAATACGCGCCAGCAGCCCGCGGTCGGTGCCACCGGCGAACTGCATGTCCAACAGTTCATCCTCAATATCGAAGACCTTTTTCAGACACACCGCGAATGCCCGGCGACCGGCCCCGTGGGTGGTGATGAGCGTCCCGTCAATATCGAACAACACCGCGGTCTGTCGGTGCCGACGTGGTCCATTTCCGGTAGATTCCCGCGTCTGTCCCACCGCTCGACCGCCCTTCCTTACACCGCGCGACGGCAATATTCGTCCCGGCCCGCCGCCAACAGCTTAGCTACTTGACTTCCCGCGGCAATACTTTATAGGGTGAGCACGTGAGCCGGCAGGGGGGCCGGCGGGTCAGATGATCGGGGACAGGACGGAGGAAAGAAAGTGGAAGAGCAACAGGTAAACCTTCTCAGCGAGCGGATTCAGATTGAGCGGAAGCAGTTCTTCTTCGACATGAAAGAGAATCCGCGGGGTCGCTTCCTGAAGATCACCGAAGACGTCGGGGGACACCGGGACACCATCATTGTACCTTCCTCGGGGCTGGATCGCTTCCGGGACGTAATCCAGCGGGCCATTGATGTGGAGAAGGCGCTGGCGACCAAGGAAAAATCACGCGCCGTGACGGACGAATACTGAGCGGAGCACGCACGCAAACCGCCGGCCACGGCTGTAATGTACTGCCGCATCTGTGTTGCGGATCGCATGAGCGGTGACAATTTCAGGACGGAAAAGGATGCCCTGGGGGAAATGGCCGTGCCCGCGGATGCCTTGTACGGCATTCACACGGCTCGCTCGCGGCAGAATTTCGGTTCGGCCGGCGAGCCTCTTGCGTTGGAGCTGATGCATGCCATGGCCTGGATCAAGATCGCGTGCGCCCGCGCCAACCGGAGACTCGAACGTCTGGACGGGCGCCGCGCGGAGGCCATAGAGAAGGCTTGCCGTGCCATCCTGAGCGCGGCGTTGGAGGATCAGTTTCCGGTGGATGTGTTCCAGGCCGGCTCGGGAACCTCTTCCCACATGAATCTCAACGAGGTAATCGCCAACCTGGCCAACGAGCAACTTGGCGGCCGGCGCGGCCATTGGAAGCCGATTCATCCCAATGACCAAGTGAACCTGGGACAGTCGACCAATAACGTCTTCCCTTCGGCTGCACGGATCGCCGCCCGGATCCGTCTCCGACCCCTTGGGGAGGCGGCGCGTCGGCTGGCCGATGAGCTGGCCGCATCCGCCTCGCGTTTTTCCAACGTTGCCAAGTCCGGGCGGACGCATCTTCAGGACGCGGTGCCCATGGCTCTGGGCGCGGAATTCGCAGCCTGGGCGCGCGCCATCGAGAAGGATATCCAGAGGTTCGAGTACGCGGAGACCTTCCTGCGCGAGCTCGGCGTAGGAGGAAACGCAGTGGGTACCGCGCTCAATAATCCCCCGTCCTTCCGCGAAATGGTTGTGGAGGAAATCAACCGGCTGCTGGCCGCTGACTACGTAGTGGCCCGGGATGGTGTGGAGGCTACCCAATTCGTCAGCGACATGGCCCATCTGGCAGGCTCGCTGCGGGTGCTTGCCGCGGATCTTTACAAGATCGCCTCGGACCTGCGCCTGCTGGCCTCGGGACCGCGAACCGGTCTCGCCGAGCTGAGGTTGCCGGCCGTGGAGCCCGGGTCCTCCATGATGCCGGGAAAAGTAAATCCCAGCATCTGCGAAGCGGTAAACATGGCCTGTCTGCACGTGATGGGACTCGACGTCTCAATCGCCTTCGCCGCTGCCCTGGGTCAACTGGAGCTCAATACGCACATGCCGCTGGTCGGGCACAACCTCTTGAAGGCCATGCGAATCATGGAGGACGCCTGCCGTCGCCTGGCGGAAAAGTGCATACGCGGTATCGAGGCCAACCGGGAAACCTGCCTCAAGCACTTCCACAATTCCGCGGCGCTGCTCACTATCCTGGCGCCCCGCATCGGCTACGATCAAGCGACCGCTTTGGGGCGCGAGGCAGCCGAGCGGGGTGTTGATATCGGGACGCTGCTGGAGGAGAAACAACTCATGAGCCGCGCCGACTGGGACGAGCTGGTGCGCCGCAGCACCGGGTTACCCGCCGATTGAGGTCCGCACCCACCTCAGTGGCCTGCACTACTATCTGGACTTCCGCAGTAGCCCCCGCACCCATCTCCCCCAGATCGCATGTGA
>DTYT01000145.1 GCA_012961745.1 Kiritimatiellia bacterium
CAGATCGTATCTTGTTCTCATGCCCGTCGTTGATCTCGCCGGCGGCAGGCGAGTGCGATCCTTTTCCGGATCGATGACTTGGGATACCACGGATGGTTGGGTGGTCAAGCCAAATGCCGAGCTTGAAGGCCGCCGAGACGCGGACCTCCTACGCTTTCGCGACCGGTTGCTGAAGCCCGCAACCGGGGATTGATCCCAAAACGGGCGTGCTGTGGCTGAGGTGCGCAGCGCGCAACGATGCGGCTCTTCCCGTGCCCGGTCCAGCCGGCATCGGGTCGGACTGCGGCCGAGCTCCGGCGCACCGACGGGGGACCGGAGCTGCGGGGCGGGGGAGCGGTCCGTCATTGGTGGCTACCGGGAACAGATAGATGGCCCTTGGCGGCGCCGCCGCGCGCGCGGCGCGGGGGATAGGATACGAATTCGATTGTCAGAACCGATAGTCCTGGAGCGCGTGAAAGAGGGCTGCGGGATGCTGAGTCCCACTGGCCGGTCGGCGGCCCGCGTCGCAGGGCCGCCCGGCTTGGCGATGGCAATCGGCGGGTCGAGGGATGCCGCCGGCGGGGGGTGAAGATGGTAGAAGCTGGAGGGCGCGCTTCTGGTGATTTCCCTGTGATTGGGGAGGATCCGGCCTTTTCTCCATCGGCTTGCTCCTCAGGGCCGGGCGGTCAGGGGTGACCTTCCGTTTCGGGTGGGACGGGTTGTGTGCCGGAGTGGCGATGGGGTCAAGCGCTTCCGCATACCAGTATACGTACCGCTTCGGCGCACAGGGCAAGAGTCTACTGGCATCCCGGATGCTCGGAATCCGCCGGTAGCGCCAACTGCCGAAGGTACCGACGTTGAAAATGCCCGGGACAGCGAGCCGCTGGGGAGGACTGGTGGCGCTCTTTTGGGGGTGTGCTGCGTTGCAGGCGGGTGCGGATGCGGATGTAGCCCAAGATCCGGGATCGGCTTCGCCGCTTAACCGATCGGTTCGCTTCCTGTGTCAGATGATGGATAGATATCACACGCGGTTCGATATCTACAGCGAAGTCGGCGCCGGCGGAAACCATTTCCCCTGTCTGGCGCGGATGCCGCAAGAGGATTCAGGGGCGTGGATGGACGTCTGTTGCACGGGAACCGCTCACAGCGGCGGTTCGTCTATTGAATGCGGTTATGAACGGGGAGGCAGCCCTTGGGGAGGATTCTACTTCCTGAACGGAGTGTTGGGGCCGGGGGACAGGTATCCACAGCAGAACTGGGGCACCGAGCCGGATGCAGGGTATGATCTTACGGGGGCAAAGCGGTTGGTATTCTGGGCGCGGGGGCGCGACGGGGGAGAACGGGTGGAGTTCTTCTGCGGAGGGGTGGGGTGGAGTGTCGATTTCCGGGGCCGCTCGATTGAGCCGGTGACGAGCTATCCCGACAGCCTTCCGAAAGTGAGTACGGGATTCATCCGGCTGACGCGGGAGTGGAAAGAATATTCCATAGACTTGCGGGGGATGGATCTCAGCCACGTCATCGGAGGATTCGGGTGGGTGGTGGACTCGTACCGTAATCGCGGCCGGAAAAGCGTGGTGTTCTACCTGGACGACGTCTGGATCGAGCTTCCGCGGACGGACGCATTGCGGTTCATGGCGAGTTTCGAAACCGGTGGCGCACTGGTGGGATTCGACAATGTAATGCGCAATGTAGCCTTTACCTACGACAATGCGATGGCCTTGATTGCTTTCCTGGCTGAAGGGGGGCAGGATTCCCGCCGCAGGGCCCGCATACTGGCCGACAGCCTGGTCTACGCGGCGTACCACGACCGCGGTTCTTCCGGAGTACGCTTACGTAACGCGTACATGTGCGGCGACCTGCAGACCTTTCCGGGGTGGGGACTCAAGAACGGAGACCCGGTCGCCCGATTGCCGAACTTCTGGGACTGCCGGGATCAGGAGGTATACGAGGACCGTATGGCGGTCAGCAGTTACGCCGGCAACGTGGCATGGGCGATGATAGCTTTGCTTGCCGCTCACCGGCATCTGGGTGACGTGGAATACCTTCGATGTGCCGCGGACCTCGGGCAGTGGGTAGTGGAAGTCTGCCGCGACGAGCGAGGTGCGGCTGGGTTCTGCGGCGGAATCGAAGGCTGGGAGACCGGCCTGCAGCGGGTGGGCTGGAAGGCTACCGAGCACAATCTTGACCTGATGGTGGCGTTTTACCGGCTGGCTGCAGCTACCGGCGACCGCAGTTGGCTTCGATATGCCCGGGAGGCGGAATCCTTCGTGGAATCCATGTGGGACGGACGGGAGGGGAAGTTCTGGACGGGGACCCTGGAAGATGGGATCACGATCAACACGAATGTTGTTCCCCTCGATGTTCAGACGTGGAGTGTGTTGGCATTCGGAGCCGGTATCAACGGGGCGGCGGTATGTATCGACTATGCGCTGAGCCACCATGTGTGCGGCGGGGGCGTGGACTTCAATCGGGACTGTGACGGTATCTGGTACGAAGGGACCGCCCAACTGGCGCTGGCGGCACTTCAACTCGGCCGGACGGGGCTCTTCGAGCGGATGCTTGCAACGATTGAGGCAGCGCAACTCGAGAGCGGGGCCGTGCCGGCGGCCTCGGTTGACGGTCTGACGACCGGATTCAAGGTGAGCGTGGAAGGGAACCCCGACTGGGTGTACTACCACCGGGGGCATGTGGGTGCGACGGCGTGGTATGTCCTGGCCCGCCTGGGGGTCAATCCCTTCTGGTTTTGACTGTTGTTGCAGAGCCGGTTCGCTGCGAGGAAGCGTGCCCTCCCGCGCGGTTTCATGAGTTCTCCCAGGTTCCGGGACCCGCCGCAAGTAGGTGATGGGGGGTTGCCTGGGTGTGATAGTATTTGAGTGGATGGCAGGCTACGGGATGTCGGCGAAAAGGAAGAGGAGAAAGACCGTAAGGCAGAAGTTGGAATCCATTGTGCGCCGGAGTACCCGTCGCGCGCAGGTTGATGCGGGTGGAGGTCCGGTCCGGTTCACTTTGGAGGGGCGACTGCAGGACGGCTGGCACAAGTACGAGATCGGAGAGGTGATCGCTGAAGGGGGTATGGGGGTGGTTCGCCTGGCGGAGGACAAGAATTCCCGCCGGGTTGTCGCAATCAAGATCCTTCCCAAGTACGAGGATGCGGACGAGCAGGACTTCCTGCGGTTCATCGAAGAGGCCCAGATCACCTCTCAGTTGGAACATCCCAACATTATTCCATTTTATGAATTGGGATGTGATCCCGAAGGCAACGCCTATTACACCATGAAATACATGCGGGGCCTTACGCTGGCGGATATTCTGGAGGGCATCCGGGACGCGGAGGGTGAGCACCGCCGGCTCTTGGAACGTTTTCCGTTGCGTCGGCTGCTGGAGATTTTCTGCCACGTTTGCGACGCGATCAGCTTTGCTCACTCCCGCCGGGTGGTTCACCGGGATCTCAAGCCGGAGAACATTATTGTGGGAGATTTTGGAGAGGTGGTGGTCATGGACTGGGGGCTGGCGAAGGTCATTACGCCGGAAATGGCCCAGGCACCGCCCGTGGATACCCGTTACGCAGCGGATACCGCCGAGATGGCCGGGGACCTGATGGTGAAGACCGATCGGGTGGAGCCCGGGTTCCGAACCATGAGTGGAAGGGTGCTTGGCACTCCAGGATTCATGGCTCCCGAGATGGTTCGTGAGCGCGGCCGGGAAGCCGGGTTCGCCGCGGACATCTATTCCCTGGGTGCGGTTCTGTATTCCATCCTGGTTCTGCGGCCCCCGGTTTCCGGCAGGGATGTATACGATGTGATTCGGAAAGTCGTGGAGGGCCAGATCGTGCCGCCTGCCGGGCGGGCGGAACGGCTCGCGCTGAAGGGGCGCGTCCTGCCGCACCTGCCGGATGGGCGTGTGCCCGAGTATCTTTCCGAGGTTTGCATGCGCGCACTCTCGGTCGATCCGGCGCGGCGCCAGGCGTCGGCACGCGGGCTGCGGGAAGAAATCGGTGCGTGGCTCGAAGGCCGGGCGTGGAATCTGGTGGCCCGGGAGGACTTCGTGGACGACTCCTTCTTGAGGCGCTGGAAGCCCTTGGGCTGCAATTACGAAAGGACGAAAGGGGCTCTGCGGTTGTTCGGCGGGGAAAGAGAGGTGCTGCTGTTCCGGAAAAAGGTGCGGGGTGATGTCCGCATAGAGTTCGAGTGCCGACTCGAAGGTCCCTATCTGGATGATCTCGGCTGTTTCATCAGAGGTCTGGAAGAAGCCGGTTCTGATCTGGCGATCCCGCAGACCGGCTACGAGTTCAAGTTCGGCGGCTACGAAAATACCATGGATGTTCTTATCAGGGGTAACCAGCGGCTGTGGAGCAGGCTGGATTCCCCCCTCAAGGAGGGGCGGACTTACCGGGTAGCGTGTGAGGCGGTGGGCAGCCTGCTGCGGATGGAAGTTGACGGTGAGGAGATTTTCGCGGTGGAGGACCCCGAACCGCTTTCGGGAATCGAACGGACCGCGATCGGGCTGCAGACGTGGCGCACCTCCATCAATTACTACTCTATTCGGGTATACACGCGCGGGTCTCCTTGGACCAGAGACGTTCTGGAACTGGCGGAACAGCAGTTGTTGAAAGGAAGATACCACACCGCGCGCGACCTGTTTGCCGAAGTTATCGAGTCGGTTCCCGATGAGCAGCGTCGTAGGAGGGCGCGTCACGGGTATCGTGTCAGTACCCGGCGCATGCGCCTGCAGCAGCGCCTTCCCCAAATCCGGCGCGAGCTGGCGGAGGCGTGGGGTACCGAGGATTTCACCATTGGTATCCAGGGTGATGGGCTCGAGGTAGACGTTTCCGAGTGCGGAGTCGGCGATCTGGGCGCGCTGGACGGTCTGCCGGTGCGCAGTCTGCATTGTGCGGGCAACAATATCGGGTCGCTGGAGCCGCTGCGCTCCCTGCCCTTGGAGTTCCTGGATTGCAGTGCGAACCCGATCTACGATCTAGCGCCCTTGGCGGAGTTGAGACTTCATACGCTGATCTGTGAAGATTGCCGCATCCGCAGTCTGGAGCCGTTGAGGAACGCGCCCCTGGCTTTGCTGAATGTTGCGGGCAATCCAGTGGGAACCCTGAAATCCTTGGAAAGGACCGGGCTTTCGTGGCTGTGCTGCAGTAATTGTGGCCTGCGGAGCCTTGACCCGCTACGCGGCATGCCGTTGGGCACCCTCTATTGTGACGGGAATCTCATAGATGACCTCTCGCCCTTGTCGGGCCTGCCGCTGCGGGTGCTGCATTGCAACTACAACAGCATCGTGTCCCTGGTTCCTCTGAAGGGGTTGCGGCTGACCACGTTGCATTGCGCGGGGAACTTGGTGGAGGATGTAGGCCCGCTGAAGGACATGCCTTTGTCGGTACTGTGTTGCAACTGGAACCGGATCGAAGACGTGGACGTATTGTCCGAGCTGCCGCTTTCCGTCCTGCTGTGCGCCGGCAACCCGCTGAAGCGCTTCCACAAGGTGGCCCGCCGGCCCCCCTATACCTTTCATTTCGAGTCCGAGTCGGTGCCCGAAAGAGACCTGGAGTGGCTGCGGAATACTTGGGCGCGCGATTTCCGGTACGCGCATCACGCTCGTGAGGTGGAAGTGCTCCTGGCGGTACGGCGCGGCAACCAGAGCCTTATCAGAGAGCTGGCGCACAAGTTCCGGGATGCGGAGTATATCCATGTTCCATTGTACGTGAGCTGGGAGGACGCCTCGCGGATCGCTCGCCGGCTGGGGGGGGATCTCCTGGTCGTCCGCGACGCGGAAGAGAATGAGTTTGTGGCGTCTCTTTTCCCGCGGGGATGCTGGTTCTGGATGGGATTGGTGCGGAGCGCGGGGAGGCTATCATGGGTGGACGGAAGTCCGTGCGACTATACCAATTTCATCACTCCGGTTCCGAAACTGCGCGACGGCCCCAAGGTTTTCGCTTCCAGCGGTTGGAGCTGCGACGCCGCCCCGGAGGCGCGCAATCCTTTTATGATCAAGTGGACGCGCTGACGGCTCTTTCTTGTCCGCTCAGTTTTTTTCGCGGATGGGCTGCAGGAACTGCGCCGGAAGGATGAGCTGCAGCTCCGCCAGCCGGTCTTCCGGCACGGAACGGGGGTCGGTGACGATCGCGTTGTCCAAGGCATGCCGGCAGGGACAATCGCTTTGGTCGGGGGGTTCGTCCATGATCGCTTGGATGATGCGCTGGGAGAGACCGACTTTGCGTGACAGCACCTTGACGATTTCCTCAACCGAGTCGCTGGCGTAGGCCTGCTGCCACGCATCGTAGTCGGTGACCAGGGCTACGGCGGTATAGCAGATCCCCGCCTCGCGGGAGAGCTTGGCTTCCGCAAGGCTGGTCATTCCGATGACATCGCAACCGATCAGCCGGTAGAAGTTCGATTCTGCCGGCGTGGAGAATGCCGGGCCTTCTATGTTGACGTAAGTGCCCCCCGAAATCACCCGGTCGGATTGTCCTGCACAGACCCGCCGGACCATCTTTTCCACGTACGAACGCAGGCGCCCGCAGATCGGTTGCGCGAAGGAGATATGCGCCACAATCCCCCGGCCGAAGAAGGTGTGATCTGCGGATCGCTTGGTGCGATCCAGGTACTGGTCCGGAAGGACAAAGTCGCCGGGCCGGATTTCCTCGCGCAGCGAGCCCACTGCGCTGAACGCGATGATGGTGCGTACTCCCAGCTTCCGCAGCGCGAAGATGTTTGCCCGATGGTTGATTTCCGAGGGCAAAATGCGATGGCCGATTCCATGTCGGGCCAGGAAGAAGAAATCGCGGGCGTCGCGCTGAATATGTATGATCCGCTCGGACGGGTCGCCGTACGGGGTATGAACGTCGAGTTGTTCCGCATGTTCATCCGATCCCGGCGAATAGAGGCCGGTGCCTCCGATGAACCCGATCTTCATTGGTTTCCTTACCCCTTCCTCTTCCCGGATCCTGGTCTGTTGTATCCTGAGCATAGGTGCCGCCTCTGCCCCCGTCAAGTTGTCGCCGAAGCCGCGGGGCATGCCCGCCATAAGGGTTCCTGGTATTTGATTTGAAGAGTATGGACGCCTGTATTATCTTGCGCACCGGACTGAGGCGCGGCGGAGGGCAGGTGCTCTGGTGATGAACGTGGTGGCAGTAGTCCTCGGGGGGGGACAGGGAAGTCGGCTGCAGCCTCTGACACGGCACCGGGCCAAGCCGGCTGTCCCCATCGCCGGCAAGTACCGGTTGGTGGACATCCCTATCAGCAACTGCATTAACAGTGACATCCGCAGGATCTTTCTGCTGACACAGTTCAACAGCGTTTCCCTGCATCAGCACGTGCAGTCGACGTACCGCTTCGATCCTTTTACCCGGGGATTCGTGCGCGTTCTTGCTGCCCAGCAGACCCCGGGCAATATCCTGTGGTATCAGGGCACGGCGGATGCCGTACGGCAGAACCTGCAGTACTTCCTCGAGCTGAAGCCCGACCTGGTACTGGTTCTTTCGGGTGACCAGCTTTACCGCGCCGACTTCCGGAAAATGATCGAACATCATCGGAAGGGACATGCCCAGGTGACGGTATGCACCAAGAAGGTGACCCGCTCGGAGGCGGGCTCTCTGGGCATCATGCAGGTGGATACCTCGAGTCGCATAGTTGATTTCGTGGAGAAGCCGGGAAGCGGCCCGCAATTGGATAAACTTCGCGCGCCCGGCAAGGGCGAGTTCTTCCTGGCGAGCATGGGGATCTATATTTTTGATCCCGACGTGCTTGCAGCCCTGCTGGAGCATGAAAAGAGCGACTTCGGCCGGGACGTGATCCCGGACGCCATACGGAGGTACCGTGTCCTCAGTTACGTATTCGAAGGGTACTGGAAAGATATTGGAACCATCAGGGCATTCTGGGAAGCGAATCTGGCGCTGACCGAGATGGTGCCCGAGTTTACCTTCTACGATGCGCGAACGCCGATCTACACTCATATGAGGTTTCTGCCTCCTTCCAAGATCAGCGGATGTGAGCTGGAGCGTTGTCTCCTTTCCGAGGGCTGCATTATTTCGGGGGGCAGGATCCGCCATTCGGTGGTCGGCATCCGACAGGTGGTGCAGGAGGGGGCGCTCATAGAGCACTCGGTACTCATGGGGGCGGACTTCTACGAGGAAGAAGAACCCTTGGAGGGGGTTCCTCCTCTGGGTGTGGGCAAGAATTGTGTGATCCGGAATGCGATCGTGGACAAGAACGCCCGCATCGGAGAGGGGTCTTTCATCACCCCGGAAGGGAAACGGGACGGGATCTCCGCGGATCTGTACACGGTGCGGGAGGGGGTCATCGTGATACCGAAGAACGCGGTTATCCCGCCGGGGACCCGGCTCTGACGCAGAGCGCCGCCTAGCGGGAGGTCGCACGGCGCGGCGGGTACGGCTTGGCGTAAAAGGGGAAAGAGGAAAGCTCATGCGTTGGGGGAACGTGTTTCCACCGCTTGTAGGACCATAGCCAGAATTCCGGCCTCGAACAAATCTGATGTTCGTACTCCTGAATGATCCTTTGGGCCAGATCGGCGGCCTGATCGGGCTGCAGACGCGCTGCCTCATGTTCGTCCAGAACAACCCGACTGTACGCGCGGTAGCGGCCCGTTTTCAGGTCGGGGATACAGAATCCCACCGAGACCGGACTGTCCGTGTGGATGGCCAGCGTAGCCGGGAGCAGACTCACTGGAACCGGCTTGCCGAAGAACTCCAGAAATGCCCCGCCTTCGTCAGGTCGAGTGTTCTGGTCCAGAAGTAACCCCACCTTGTCTCCGCGCCGCAACGTTCCCAGCAGAACACGCGCTGCGCCGCGGCGGGAGGCGATCACCTGGCCATGCCTGCCGCGCAGGGCGTTGATCCGGCGATCCAGAGTGGGGCTGCCGGTACTGGAGCTGACCGAGGTCATCGGATAGCCGTGAAGGGGAAGGAGATGCCCGAGGATCTCCCAGTTACCGTAGTGGGCCGTCAGACACACCATCGGCCCCTCGCGCAGCACCGAACCCATGGAGGGATCCCCCTCCACGACCTGCCGCAGGCGTTTGCCCGAGCCGACCGAAAGCCAGAACAGGTCGAGCAGGGTAAGCGCCAGCGACGAGAAAGAAATCCGGATAATCGTCCGCCGCTGCCGGAGGTCGAGGTCCGGCATCACCAAGCTCAGATTCGAGTTGGCCACGCGCGTCACGTGCAACGGAAGCGCCGCCGCGATTCGACCGCAGGCTCGTGCCAGACCCACAACCAGCGCGCGCGGCAGGACAGGGATCGCGGTGCGTCCCGCCACAAACAGGATGCCATAGAGGATGTTCTTCGCCTTCTGGATCACCTCAGGAATGCTCCCTGGCGCCGCTCCGACATCCGAAAGGATGGTGAGCCGGGTGGGAATCGAACCCACGACCCCAGGCTTAAAAGGCCCGTGCTCTACCGACTGAGCTACCGGCTCGCCGCCC
>DTYT01000146.1 GCA_012961745.1 Kiritimatiellia bacterium
AAGACCAGCACCTGCTCGCCGGCCATCCCCAATCGCCGGCGCAGGCGTGCCCGCCGCACCGCAGCGTCCGCCGGCCGAAAGCGTGCCGGGTCGCACACGTAAGGGAAATTCTCGACCCGCACCCGACCACCCGTCAGGCGGCGATACTCGTCGCAAGCCAGAGCCCCGATCGCAAGGATCGCCGAAGCGCGGCGCAGCGCGGAGCGCAGGTAGTGCCTCCGTATCCACCGCACCGGCCGGCTGCGGGACGATAGACTTCGGCTCCACGAAGGCCGGAAATGCTCCGGCCAAGGCCGTTCCAGCCACGCCGCCCAGCAACGCCGCCCGAGCAGTGCGACGGTCAGCGCAAATGTCACGCTGGTGTACTGGCCTGCCAGCATGAAGAAATCGAACTCTCCATGCCGAACTTCCCGAAGGGCCTCCGGATGTATCCGGAAAGCGTCACTCCAGATGCGCGGGCCGTAGCCTTTCATGATGCGAACATCGCCGATCCCGCTCTGCTCGGGATGTCCCCGCTGGCCCCGGTGAATGGCGCTCATGAAACGGGCATGGACTTCAAACAAGCCCGATTCCCTCAAGCCCCGCAGAAAATCCACCTGATACGGAGAGGGGGTGTTCAGGAATATCCACAGCTTGATACGCTTCTGGCCTGTCTGCCCGCTCATACACTTCCTCCGGAGGCTCTTCCCCGTCTTGCTCTTCTGCGCCCCGGTCAGTTGCCGATCCTATTCGCGCAGCTACATCTCAATTCTGGCAAGCGCCCGCCCCAGCGCGCGACAGTAAGCCTCTTCGGTAAATTGCCCGGCCCTGGCCCGGGCGCTTCTACCCATCCGCCTCCGCTCCTCAGGTGCCTGCTGCAATCGCACCAGCCGTTCGGCGATCGCCCGTGCATTCCGCGCCGGCACGATGAACCCTTCCAGGCCGTCCCGGACCACCGAACCGGTTTCACGCGTGGTGATCACCGGCAGCCCGGCGGAAAGCGCTTCGAAGCATACGTTGGCGGATCCCTCCGCCAAGCTGGGTAGAGCCAATACGTCCGCCCAGGCATACTGCCGGTCAACCGCCGGCCGCGGCAGCGCCCCCGTAAGGCACACCCAGCGGGCCAGCTCCGCCGCCGCCCGCCGGCTCACCCGCACCGGTCCCACCACGCGCACGTCCAGAGCCTGCCGGCCGACCTGCCGGACAGCATCCAGCAGGTACTGTATTCCCTTTCGGAGCTCCACCGTGCCCACGAACAGGACCCGCAGGCGGCCGCCCTCGCGACGCGGCCTCTCCCCCGCGGGCGCGACCGGCCGGCAGATCCCGTATGGTACCACCCGGCACTTATCCGCGGGACCCCCTGCAGAAGCCACCGACCGCGCCACCGATTCGGAGCCGCAGATGATCGCGTGGGCCAATTCCCACTCCCTCCGTTCGCGGTCCGCCAGCCGTTTCCAGAACTCCCGGCGCGGCTCGGGTTCCCAGCCGCGCCACACCCGGCGCTCTTCCGCGAGGATCTCCTCCTCCACCGACCAGGGCACGCAAATCTGATCAACGATCCGGAACAGGTTCCGTGCCGCGGCGGTCTCCAGGACTTCCCGGCAGGCGGAATTGAACCCGTAGACCGCGGTGGCCCTTTCCCAGTCCGCCGCGCTCACCCGGCGGGCGAAGGCCTGATTGCTCTTCCACACCGCCCATTGGCGGGCATCGGGACTGCGAGCCAATCTGCACACCAGAGCCCGCGCGGCCAGGAGAGGGAATTGTCGTACCTTCCGCCGAGGGATTCCGGTGATCAGACGCCGTCCCAGCAGCCGTGTCGTCCACCGTGCCGATCGCGGCGTTCCGCGCGCCCCGCGGGCAGAGACCACCGCCAGGTCGGTAAAGAGCAGCTCCAGAATTCCCAGCCGCTCCAATGCCCGGGGCACCAGGTACGCGCGCCGGGCACCCAGCATTGCCACCAGCACGCGCATCCCGCCCAGGTTCTCCGGCCCGGCCGCGTGCACGTCGTCCTGCGACTTCCTGATCATCCGGCAGTGGGTCGTTCGCCCCGGGGGGACCACCGATCCCTCGGTCGTCCGTGACGCCCTGCGATCCATTTCCAGAGGGCCCAGGTAGGGATTCCCAAGAAGAGCAGACGATAGAGCCACGCGGTAGTCACCCCCTGCGTGGGCATGAAAACTGAGATCGCCGCTGCTTCCGCATAAAGAAGGTTCCAGACACCCCGCAAGACCACGGCGCGCTTCCACAATGCGCTGTAAACGCGACCGACCAGGTAGCATACCACCAGCCCCAGAAGTCCGAATTCGAGATAGGCGTCGGCCACCAGACCCGCCGCCGAGCCCGCCTGAGGATACCAGCCGACGGCGTTCAGCCACGCCATCTCGCTCATGCCCCCACTTCCCGGAGCGGTTTCCATCCACTGCAACCCCACCGCACGGTATTTCCCCCGCCACAACTGTCTCGGTATCGGACGAATGAACACCTGGGCCAGGTAGCGCCGGCCCCAGAAGTGGTGCCCCGCTTCCCGGGAAGCCAGTATCAGTCCCCATGAATAGACGGTCGTATTGCCCACATCTATCTCTTCCGGCGAAACGGCTTGCAGGAACGCTTGCCGGTCAAAATAGAAGTCCGCCCCCAGATAGATTCGCGTCCGCTGCGACCCCAGGAAGAACATGAGGAAGCCCAGCGCCACCAGCGCCGCCACCGACAAACCCAGCGAAGGTCGTCGCGGACGAGTCACGTACCATCCGAAGAACAAGGATCCGAATGCCAGAAACGCCGTGCCGCGCCGGGCGCCCAGCACCGCGTGAAGCAGATGGGGACTCATCAGCACCATGCATACCAGCACCTGCCGCCACCCGCGCCGCCGCCCGAAATGAGACAACAGGTAGAGCAAAGTAGCGGGTATGGTCAGCAGGGGTGCGCTGGCCAGATACCCGCTCACCCCGTAGAAGCCCCCCTTGGGCCTGCCGTACACCGGGGACAGCCCGCCGTGGCGCTGAAGCAGCCAGTAGTACCCTATCAGGCCGATCCCTCCTATCAGAAAGGAAAGTCTCCGCATCGCGCGGCGCCTGGGCTCCGTCAGCCGGAAACTCCTTCGCAATGACAGCCCCGGGACGATGCCGAAATTCAGCGCCCCCAGGCAGAACGCCGTCACCCCGCCCAGAATCACCGCCTGGGCATACCCCACATCCGCTCCTTGGGGAAAACACGTCTCCAGCAGTCCCTGACGAACCAGGATGGCTGGCGTCATAAAGTAGACGTAGGCCAGCATGGGGTTGATGTATACGACGGGATGCAGTGGATCGCGGCAGCGCACAAACCCGTAGACCATGCTGGCCCCCAGCACCGCCCCGGTAAGCCAGATCAGGCTTGCCACACCTTCGTGCATCGCCGGCATCCGCTTCTTGCGTCCCCCCTACCTACTCCACCACGGGCCCGCCGCCCGGCGGCAGCACCGCGGGTGGCAACGGCCCGTCCCAGGACATGATGCCGTGTGGCGGCAACCTGCGGTAGCGCCGCCAGGTCGTCCACCGCACCGGGCTTCTCAGCCTTCGATGATAGAAACAGCGCAACAGGCCCTCCGACACATACCGCAGCCTCGCGGGTATGCGCGCCAGGGGCGCGCGGTATCGCACCAGACTCAGGATATCCTTCACCGCCCGACCGGGTAGATAAGGCCAGGGAACATTCAGCCAGTCGAACAGCAGCGTACTGATCACATCCAGACGCAGGCGCCCCTCCCAGTCCCGCGCCGGACTGTGCATGTGGACCACCGGCTTCCCGCCGGCCAGGCGGATCCCATACCCCCGGTCCAGCAGTCGGAGACTCAGATCGCGGTCTTCGCGGTAGTAGCCCGGAATCTCGCGGAACGGACCGGTCTCCAGCGCCACCTCCCGCCGGATGGCCCATGCGCACCCTGTAAAACACGCCAACTCCGAACCGGGAGGCGGCAGGCGCTGGCCCTGGAATCGCCTCGCCACCTCGGCCGGGCTGATGAAGGGCAGCGCCGCCACCGCCGTCCGCGGATACCGTTCAAAAAGCTCCGCAACGGATGCGAATGTCCCCCGGTCGCTGAAGTAGGCATCATCATCAAGGTAAACCAGGATATCCCCCCGAGCTTCCCTCGCCAGGCGATTCCGCAGCACCACGAACCCGGGATCCCGGCTGCACTCCAGGAGCCTGAGCTGCGGAAACTCCCCAAACCGTTCGCCGAGCGCCTGCACCGTCCCGTCGGACGACCCCCCGTCGAATACCAGCACCTCCTTCTCGGCCCAGCTCTGGGCCAACGCCGACCCGACCGCCTTGCCCACCTCCTCGCGGCGGTTGAAGGTGACGATCGCTGCCGACACCCTGATTCCCATGCCCCTAACACCCCCCGCCGCCCGCCGGCCGTTCCCGCAGCTGCTCCCGCCAGCGTGCGATCTTGCGGCTCGCCCGCCAGCACAGGAGCCTGATCCGCGCCCTCCGGAATTCCGCCCGCGGGACCACCAGTTCCGGCTGATCGTCCGGCCACCTGACCAGGCTGCGTGCCGGGCGTACCAACTCCCGGAACTGGGGTGTATTCTCGTAGCGGAAGCGCGGCCGGCCGACGGCGGCCGCCTCCCTGCGGGTGCGGTACCGCAGGCGAACCTGGGCCGGGGAACGATAGCGATAATGTCTCACCACCATGGCCTGCCGGCCGTGCCGGGGCGACGCCCCACAGGTCAACCGGAATACGCTGTACTGCCCCCCCGTGATCCACTGCAGCTGCGCAGACATCCGTATGAAGCGCCACTCGAACCATTCCAGCCGGTAGTGCCGCAGTCGTGTTGCCAGGGGAATCCGGCTCCATTCCTCTTCGCCCCGACCATCGAGGTGCCGCAGGGTCTCCTCGGTAGGATAAAAATTCGCCTGCCACGCTCCGACCAGGTGCACCCCTTGTTGCCGTGCCCGCTGCAGTACTGCCGCCGGGTCCCCCACCAGGAATTCGTCGGCATCCAGAATGTAGATCCAGTCCTCCTCCCCAAGTTCTCCCCGGACCTGATTGGCGATCTCGCCGCGTAGTGCACTGCGGTACAGCATCCCCGGTTTGAGCTCCACCTGCACCTTTTCCGCCGGCAGCGAGCGCAATACTTCCACGGTGCGGTCTTCGCTGCCCAGGTCCCAGATGAATATCCGGTCGCAGAACCGCGCCGCCCAGAGCACGCTCTCGGCGATCACGTCCGCCTCGTTCTTCACCACGCTGACCGCCAGGATCCTCACCTTGCCCCCTGGTCCCGACCGAGAAATCCCGCCTTCCCCATCCGCCGGCGCCTTCCGCTGGCCGCCGTCCCCTCGGCCCCTGGGAAGCCCCAAGCGAAGGTCTTCCATCCCCCCTGCAGATCTGGATCTATCCCGGGTCTGGAAGTTTTCACCCCGAAATCTCCAAGGTTTGGAAGTTTTCACCCCAAA
>DTYT01000147.1 GCA_012961745.1 Kiritimatiellia bacterium
AAATACACCAACCGTGGACTGTCCTTCCTCGACCTCATTCAGGAAGGCAACATGGGCCTGATGAAGGCGGTGGAGAAATTCGAGTACCGGCGGGGCTACAAGTTCAGTACTTATGCGACCTGGTGGATCCGACAAGCCATCACCCGCTCCATCGCGGACCAGGCCCGCACCATCCGCATTCCCGTGCACATGATCGAGACCATTAACAAGCTGTTGCGTGTCCAAAAGCAACTTTTCCAGGAGCTGGGCCGGGAACCGTCACCCGAAGAGGTGGCCGAGGAAATGCAGCTGCCGGTGGAGCGGGTACGCGCCATTCTCAAGACCGCCCAGCATCCCATATCCCTCCAGAGTCCGGTCGGTGACAACGAGGATACGCACTTCGGAGATATAATCGCCGACGCCAACGTGGAGGATCCCGCCGACACTACCGGAAGCATCTTGCTCAAGGAGCAGATCCGGGAGGTGTTGGGAACCCTCACCTCCCGTGAACAGGAAGTGTTACGCCTGAGATTCGGACTGGACGACGGCTGCACTCATACCCTGGAAGAGGTCGGCGGCCGTTTCGGCGTCACCCGCGAGCGCATACGCCAGATCGAGGCCAAAGCTCTTCGCAAACTCCGACATCCCACCCGAATCAGAAGACTGGAAGGCTACCTCTGATCCCGCTACAATAAGGGCAGGGTGCGCTGCGCCATGAACGATCGGCCTCCTATCAAAAATATCGTCAAGCGGGATGGGACAATCGTTCCGTACGACCGGGACCGCATCGCCACCGCCATCTTCAAGGCGGCCGCGGCGGTCGGAGGGCGTGATCGCGCGCTGGCCGACCGGCTGGCGGCGGAGGGGGAAAAATCCCTCCTGGAGACCTACGGGCGGGGTTGCATCCCCTCGGTGGAAGAAATCCAGGACATGGTTGAGCAGGTCCTGATAAGGCGGGGACACGCCAAAACCGCGCGCGTCTATATCCGCTACCGGCACGAAAGGGCTCTGGCGCGGGAGGCGCGCGCCGGACGCATCCCGACGACCGACAACATTCCTTTCAAAAAGATCTACGAGGTGTTGCTCTGGAATATCGACCACAACTGTGCGACCAGCGAAGGCATCAACAGATGGATCTCGTCGGGCCGCTTTCCCGAACTCGTCGCTGCTTGCGACCGGCGCTACGAGCAGGAAGTAGCCGCAGGCGCCGAACAGATCATCAAGCGCCTTCCCGAAGTGCGAATGGTGATAATCGCCGGCCCGTCGTCTTCCGGAAAAACCACTACCACCATCAAGATGAATGCGAAACTGGCCGAGAACGGACTGAAGCTCAAGGCGATCAATATAGACAACTACTTCTTCGACTTGGAAAAACATCCCCGGGACGAGTTCGGCGATTACGATTATGAGACCCCGTACGCACTGGATCTGGAGCTGATCAACAAGCATCTGACGGCGCTACTGGAAGGCCAGGAGGTCCGCACACCGCACTACGATTTCAAGACCGGCAAGCGAACTCTGGAGGTACATCCCCTGCGGCTGGAAGAGGACGAACTACTGCTGATCGACAGTCTGCACGGACTGTTCGGCCCGATGACCGAAAGCATTCCGGCGTCGCGGAAATTCCGCGTCTATATCGAGACCCTCGGCCAAGTGCGCAACCGACACGGTCAATTCATGCGCTGGGCGGATAACCGCCTGCTGCGACGCATGATCCGTGACAGCTGGCACCGGAACCTGCAGCCGCTACAGACCTTGACCCACTGGCATTACGTCCGGCGCAGCGAACTCAAACATATCATTCCCTTCATCGGCACGGTGGATTACCTGGTAAACAGCGCCCTGCCCTACGAGCTGCCGCTGCTCAAGGCCAAACTGGGGCATCACTTTCCCGAGGCGCTTCGGCTGTACCGCGGGGATCCCAAGCGCCAGGACGCCTACATCCGCGCCAAGCGCGTCAGCGAATTCCTTGAAGAACTCACCCCGGTGGAGGACGACAGTTGCGTGCCGCCGAGGTCTCTTCTGCGGGAGTTTATCGGTGGAAGCGCCTACCAGTATTGAAGTTTCCGGCCTGGATGAGGCTTTGGCCTCGGCGGCCCGTCATTTCTCCGAGTATCCTGCGATCATCACTCAGCAGCAGTGCTGGACTTTCTCCGACATCGACGCTCTCAGCCGCCGTCTCGCCGCCCGGCTTCGCAATCGCGGCATCCGACGCGGTGACCGGGTAGCCCTGCTCAGCCCCAACTCGGCGGGCTTCGCCATTGCCTACTGCGCAGTTATCGTCAGCGGCGCCACGGTTCTCCCCCTGAACTTTCTTTACCACGAAAAGGAAATCGCCTGGATGCTGAAAGACGCCGAAGCGTGCGGCCTGATCTTCAGCCCCGAGCTGCACCAGAAAGCATTCGCCGCGGCACGGCTGGCTGGCATCCGGCTTGTGCTGGAATTGCCCGAGATCCGGCAGCGAAACTCCGACCCGATCCCGACGCCGGCAGGAACCCGGTGCGAGGCCCACGACATCGCGGCCATTCTTTATACCTCCGGTACCACCGGAAGGCCCAAAGGAGCC
>DTYT01000148.1 GCA_012961745.1 Kiritimatiellia bacterium
GATCCTCCACCACCAGTCCCCAGCCGCCCTCGCAGGCCGCCTGCTTGACCATCGCCACCGCGTCGTGCGGACAATACCCCCTGAGGTAAGCCACCGGGTCCCTCTCACCCATCCCATGTCTTACCTCCAGATAGTTGACCCGCTCCTCCATATCGGTCACTATCGCCTCGACCTTGGCCCGGTCCGCGGCAAAGCGGGCCAGGAGCCGCTGATTTTCCTCCAGCTGCCGCCGGATAGCATCCAGCTGCTCCTCTACCTCGGCCAGGCGCCGCTCCGGCAGGCGAACCGCTTCCGCCTCCAGCTCGATCTCCGGCCGGCGGGAAATTACTGCCACGTACACCCCCTGCCGGTCGCGGCCCAGCACGCACACCAGGGCCCCCTCCGGGGCTATCATGCGGCTGCGGGGTGCGGCGCGAAAGAGCTGCACATGGATGCCCTGCTTCGCCAGCCTCCTGACCAACCCCGGATCGAAATCACCGAAGGGCCGGATCCGCTCCCTCTCGTGGCGCAGGGATTCCAGCTTCTCTTCCAGCGCCTGGCGCCGGTGGATCAGTTTCCAAATCTCTTCAACCACCTGCTCCGCCTCCTGTCCGCTGGGACGGGCTCCCGTGCGGCGCGGCAGAATCTCCAAAGCCCGGCGCAGGTAGGTAAGCCGGCGCCGCGCCGTGTCGAGGTCGCCGGAGGCCGGCGGACGCACCGCGATGACGTGCAGCACCCCCAAATCCCGCAGCTTGTCCAGAGTCCGCTCTCTGCGGGCCAGCGTGCACAGTACGGTGACTTTTTTCATCGGCACTATCATGCCGAACGGACCTTCTCGGTGGACTTGCGCTTGGCCACTTTGGCCCGGGCAATCTCCGCGGTCTGCTGGTCTCCCAGAAAAATCCGGATGATCCGGATGTTCTCACGGCACTCGGGTATCTTGACCTTTTCGAAAAGATTCACCCTCTGGGTGGTAATACGCAGTTCCTCCCTCAGCCGCCGCAACTGCTCTTCCAGTAGCAGCCGCCGGATCTGCAGTTCCGTCAACGATTCGAGCAGCGCCAACGCATCGTCATACCAGGAGGGCGTGACGAACAGGTCGGGAACTTCCTTTCGGAAGACGACACTCTTGAATACCGGAATAGCCACCCCGGCCACATTGCCTTCCGCGATCACCACCCGTTCGACGGCCAGGTACTTTTGGGGATCGAACTCCTCGCTGAACAGGGCCACCCACGACTCCGCCGCGCGGAGGGCCTGGGCGATCTTCTGGCGCAGGTCTTCCACTTCATTCTCCACCCGGCGTACCACTATCTGCAACTGCTGCTTCTTCAACTGCAGCGTGGGCAGGTAACGCAGATACCGCTCCAAGGCGTCGCGCTGAGCCTTGAGCTCGTTCTTGGTATGTCGTATGCGCGCCATGGCGCGGATCCCGGTCAGCGACCGCCGCAGTCCGACGGTCCATCCTCTTCTTCCTCGGAAGCCTCAGCGCCGGTCGCCGCGTGTTGGGCTTCACCAGGGGGCCGGTCAGCTTCGGCAGGCCCGGGTTCCTCAATCCGTGTCCGGGGCCAAAACTTCTCGACCAAGGCCGTGGGTATTCCGGTTTCCGGCGGCTCGAAGCATTCGGCCAGAATCCTCCAGCAGGTATCCAGGGCGTGTTCCAGTGGAATATTCACGCTCAAATCCATCAGCTCCCGCTCGAAGAGCTCGCCGTACTTGAGCAACTTGCGGTCCCAGGCCCCCATTCGGAACCCCATGGCCTGCTTTTCCAGGGTCTCCCGGTAACCGGCGTAGAGTTGAATCATGGTGTTCATGATAGTGCGGTGATCTTCCCGCGTGCGCTTGTTGACCAACTGTTTCAGGCGGCTGAGGGATCCGAACGGCTCGATGCGGCCGTTCCGCAAGTAAAACTGTCCTTCGGTGATATAGCCGGTATTGTCAGGGATGGGATGGGTGACATCGTCTCCCGGCATGGTGGTCACCGAAAGGATGGTGATCGAGCCGGCGGTGTCGAAGTCCACCGCCTTCTCATAGCGCGCCGCGAGCTGACTGTAGAGGTCGCCGGGGTACCCACGGTTGGACGGGATCTGTTCCATGGTGATCTCGATCTCCTTCAGGGAATCACAGAAGTTGGTCATGTCCGTCAGCAATACCAGCACGCGCCTCTCATTCAGTGCAAACTGCTCGGCCACCGCCAGGGACATGTCCGGCACCAGCAGGCATTCCACGGTGGGGTCCGCGGCGGTATGAATGAACATCACCGCACGCGACAGCGCGCCGGCCTCTTCCAGAGTATCGCGGAAAAAAAGATAATCGTCGTATTTCAGGCCCATACCGCCCAGGATGATCACGTCCACCTCCGCTTGCAGGGCGATGCGCGCCAGCAACTGGTTGTACGGTTCGCCGGCCACGGAGAACACCGGTATCTTCTGCGACTCCACCAATGTATTGAACACGTCTATCATGGGAATACCGGTCCGGATCATGTTGCGCGGTATGATGCGCTTGGCCGGGTTCACCGAAGGACCGCCGATATCAATCATGTTCTCCTCCAGGGCGGGACCATTGTCCCGGGAGAGACCGCTGCCGTTGAAAATGCGCCCCAGCAACGCCTCCGAAAAAGAAGTCCGCATGGGATGGCCCAGAAAACGGACCCGTGCGTCCGTCGCGATCCCGCGGCCGCCGGCAAAGACCTGCAGCGAAACCCGTCGGCCTTCCAGCCGGATAACCTGTGCCAGCGAGGTGCCTTCCGCCGAGGTCACCTCCGCCAGTTCACGATACGACACCCCGGGAGCATTCAGGGTTATCACGTTGCCGGCGATTTGGTCGATGCGATGGTAAACCTTATACATACCGGGTCACTCCCGCCACCGCCTTCTCGATCTTCTCTTCGATCTGTTGGAACTCGTCGGCATCCATGGCAGTCCGATTCCAGTCACGGGTCACCTGCACGAGGTCCTGGAAGAAACGGCGGGCCTCGTCTCGAGTCTTGAAACTCATCGGCGCCTTCAGTATCCGGACCATACGGTCAAACACGTACTTCTGCCGCTCAGCCGACGTCGCACCGTCCACCTCGTCGTAGGCGTCCTGCTGCAGGTAAACCGCGTCCAGATACTCGGCCTTCAGATAGGTGACGAAATCCTCCACCGAAGTGCCCTCCTCGCCGACCACCTTCATCATCTGATAGATCTCGTTGCCCCGGCGCAGAAGCTTCCGGGCATAGTCAACCTGTTCAGCATCGGCCACGCCCGCGTACTTGCTCCAGCTCTCCAGGGGATGAATCGCCGGGTAGCGGCGCGCCTCCGCTCTTTCCCGCGAAAGACCGTGGAAGGCTCCCACCACTTTCAAGGTGCTCTGGGTGACCGGCTCATCGAAATTGCCGCCCGCCGGACTGACCGTCCCGCCGATGGTCACCGAGCC
>DTYT01000149.1 GCA_012961745.1 Kiritimatiellia bacterium
ATCGTTTCGCGCGCCACGGCGCGCGCGAGGCCTGGACCCCGGCCCCCGGCAACGACCGGGTCACGGGCGGACACCGACCAGGGCAGTGCTTGGCCCACGGCAAGACGGCCGGGGATCATTATGGCGGCACTGATGCACCAGAGAATGAGTCGCTGGAACACGATACGGTCCATGCTTCCGGAAGTGTAAGGGTCGGGAGCTGTGCCTGCAACCGGGCAATGATCGCCTAATCGCCGTACACGCGGATGGTAAGCTCCTGGTATATCCGGAGGACGTTGACATATTCGTAGTCAGCATAATGGATGCTCTTTATGCCTCCATCCGAGGCCGCTTCGCGGATTTGCGCCGAGCCGAAAGCGACGGGCAGGGAAACATTACACACCAGGCACGGATCCAGGTAGCGCACGGTGGCAGAACCCGACCGGGCAGCCACGGGGCTTTCCTGGAAATCGGTGCTCAGCGGGCCGGAGATATGTGAAAAGAGACATCCATAGGGCGGCAGTACCGGGAGGACGGGCTCGGCAGGGCTCCTAGTATGCCGCGGATGGGCACTTGCGCATCCACTGCCGAAGGCGATTGCCAGCACGATCAGCGTGAGGCCGGCGGCCTGGATCCTGACACGGTTATGCATGACCGCCCCGCCCTATTCGCCGTACACGAATACGGTGGTCTTGGTGTAGATTCCCAGGATGTTGAAGTGTTCGTAGTCCGCGTGATAGATCCTGCTCAGTCCACCCTGTCTTGCCGCGGCATGGATACTGCAATCCCCGAAACCGATCAAGCCCCACAACAGTGAGAAAGCGGAAGCGGTACCCATTTTCGTGCCGACCGGCGTATCCTTGAAGTTGGTGCTTATCGGAGACTTGGTATCATTATAGACCCAGCCCTGAGGCGGTATCACAGGTGCGGCTATCATGCATCCACTGAGCATGCTCACGAGCACCAGGACTGACACGGCAGCCACGGCGGCCTTTCTCATGTCTACCTCCCTTCGTGCTGCTATCGGACTTCACAGCGTCCGGGGTCGCCGACTGCGAGCTGCAAGCCACGTCATCCGACCGCAACCCCGGTAAGGGGCGTGGACGGATTCCCTCCTATTTGACGGGCGCGGACCAGAAATCAATCCGGATGCCTTCGTCGGTGTTGCCGTTGGCGGCGTCCATCACCGAGGAGATCTGCACCAGGCAGCAGATATACCCGGCGATGCACTCAACCCAGGGATACGTACCCCGCCAGCCGCGGTTGTACCATTCGCCGACTCCCGGGAGCATGGTCGAGAGAATCGCCGCTGCGCCGGCGTCCTGAGCCGCGCGAGCCGCTGGCGCCGAAATGCCGGCGACCAGGAACATCACTGCCAGGAACAACGCGATGATCTTCTGCATGCGTCTTCTCCTCTCTTCTCGGCGACCCGTTTCAGCGGGTCGGACGCCATTACCGCACATCCAAATTCGAGTGTCAAGCGGACTTTGCCGGGTTGTGGAGCGTGAGAGACGGCCCCCGCCGGTGGAAGCCCGCCGCGGCGGGGACGCCCTCCGGAGCGCGATCCGGTCCGCGGCGGGGAATATGAGGGCCGGGCGCTCAGGGGCTGATACGGACCCGGTAGCAGCGGGAGACCACACCGGTGGGGATGTAGTCTACAACGCTTTCTCGGTTGCTCAGGGCGGTCCCGAAATAGAGCGGGCTCCAGACGGTTCCGTTGCTCAAGGAATGATCAGCGGCCTCCAGATGGTAGTTCTGGTCGGCCACTGCACTCCAGCCCACTTGCATCCGGTCGGGCGAAAGCATCTCGATGCTCAGCCAAAGACAGGAGGCCGCGTTGGTCGGGTCGGTCCAAGCGGTGAATTCGGCCAGGTTGTCCATGCCGTCGTGGTCGGGGTCGCCTCCGGGCCCGTTGTCACCCGCACCGGAGAACGGATCGAGGCCGTGTTGCATTTCCCAGGAGTCCGGTAATCCGTCGTTGTCGTCGTCGGGATCGCTGAAATCGGTGATCCCGTCGCTGTCGTTGTCGGCCGCGCTTTCGGTACGGTCGACCAGCTTGAGATATTGGGCCTGGGCGCCATCGTAGGGGTTGCCGGTCAATCCCACGGTGATTCCGTTGTTGAGGAGTTCGCTGCCGGTCTTGTTGGTTTGCCAGATCCAAGCGGATGGATTGGTCGAAATGAGATCCACCAGGTTGTACTGGTGGGTGGCTATAATGCCGAACCAGTTCTGCCCTTTGTAGTCCACGTCGAGGTTGAAGGTGGCCCAGCGATTGGTGCTTGCAGAGAAATCGTTGTTCACGAAGACGAAGACTACTTCCTGCGACGCCGCGCTCACCCCGGGGGCCTCGTACTTGGCCACGGCGAAGATGTCGGGATCGTAGGCCGCGGTGTCGGTGCGGCAGAGGAAATAGTTTTCGCGGCTGGGCAACGCCCGCGAATCCAAGCGGGCGTTGTTGATGCGGCCGTAGATCTGTTGCAGGTTCCAGTCGCGGTGCGCCCACACGTTACTCATGCAGTTGTAACGCTTGAAGTGAGGGATGGACTTGCCGAAGTTGAGCTCGTAGTGGTCGAAGTTGTGGTCATGGTTGGGAACATTGGTATACACGTCGGAGTTGTTGAGTGCGCCGGCCTCCTGGCCGTAGAAAATCATGGGCACCCCGTCCATGGCCGCCAGCTCGGCGTACGCGTAGAGTGTCCGGTAGGGGTCATCGCTGGGATAGACCTCGTCGTGACAGGAGAGATCCAGCAGCAAGGGAACGACGTCATAGGCGTTGCGCCGGTGGTCGAACGCCTGCCAGGTCGGATAGGTATAGGGTTGCGGGTTCGGGGGATCGTTGGCGCCTCCCGGTCCCTGGTAAGGATAGCTGAAGAACGAATCACGCCAGTAGAAGATCATGTTCTCGTTGAGGATGTCGAATTGCCTCGCTGACCGGTAGCCGATTCCATGGCGCTTGCTGCCGGCAACCTCTCGGTAGCCGTCCAGGCTCTCGGCCATGAAGATGAAATCCCACTTAACGGTGCGCGTACGGTTGATCACATACTCCCAGAACTCGGAGGGCAGTCCCTGGGCGAAGTCGCAACGCAGGCCATCTATGCCGCGGGAGGATTCGCCTTTCGGAGTACCCGCCGGATGACCGGTCTTTTCCAGCCAGTAGAGCGGGTAACGGGCGAAGTATTCCCAGATCTCCCGGGTATACGTATCATGGCCTTCGAAGTGATCGCGTTCCATCAGATAGCAGTCCCGCCACCCGCCGGACTGGCCCTGTACCAGGGCGTCGTAGCGACCAAAGAAGAAGTCGGCCACGTCGTTCCACTTCCCGAAGTCGTAGCGATCGGGTGCCACGGCGACGTCGTTGTCGGCGGAGCTGTGGTAGTAGGAGGCATGTTGGCCATAGTCCCCCTTTCGGGAGTACCATTGCGGGCGGACATCACGGATGAGATCGTCGGCGTTCGTGGCCCAGGGGAACAACTCCACGCCCACCTCTCCGATAACGCAGTCCCAGGCGCTGTGGTTGAAGGTGGCATCCAGTATGACGTTCACCTGGATATCATCCATGCGGGCGACGAAGTTGGTGAACTCCTCCATGGCGCGCTGCTCGCTGGAGGGATCGCCCAGGATGGGATTCACTTTCCAGTAGTCGCGGACCGCATAGGGGCTGCCGGGATCATAGGGCTGGCCGGTGTCCGGGTCGGTTTCCCGGCCCTGGTACCCGATGGGATGAATGGGCTGCAGCCAGATGGTATTCACGCCGATGGCCGGATAATGGTTGGTATTGAGGTAATCGGGCCGATCGGTATTGGCGAGGTAGAGGTCTTCAAAGGTGCTGCGTCCGTAGAAGGTATCGTTGGTGGCTTCTACGTTGAGTACGTTGACTTCATACATTACCAGGTCGAGAACCTTGCGGGGTGAGACTACCACCGCGCACGCGCGGCGCAGCCCGGCGTCCGCGTAGTAGATGTACGGCCCGGTGTTGACCTTGTAGCGCGCGTTGATGCGGTAGGCGCCGCACTTCCGTACCCGGATGGTGTACGCATAGCGGCCGGGGGCGACGTTGGTCATGGAGTAGGCGCGGTAGTAAGTGGTACGGCTGTCGGTGGTGACCGTATCCGGGTCCTCGTCCAAGGCGGCGAAGTCGCGGCGGTTGAGGTTGGAGAACAGCTCCACATCACTGGCCACGTTGGTTCCGGAGACCCCCGGTTCGAAGATCACTGTCAGGTCGACGGATTCTCCCAGGGCTTCGTCGAGGATTATGCGGCGCAGACCGTAATTGGCGTCATTGGTGTGGCCGTCCACCACGGTCCACATGCGCGGCCGGCCGTGGTCGAAGTTGCCGTCGAGATCTTCGTCGCGAATGCTTTCGAGGGGGACGGGCAGGAACTCCATTATCTGGATGTCGTTGTCCGCGTTCCAGGCAGGTGGACCCTGGCTGGCGATGGGGTCGCCGTCGTTGACGCCGTAGGCCACGGCTGCCAGGTATACTACCTCGGGCATGTAACCGAAGACTTCCACCAGGTCGAGTTCGCCTTCCAGGGCCGCCCCGCCCGGTCCCATGGCCGAGCGCCCGTTGCTGCCGCTGTTGTAGAAAGCGTGGTAGCCGTCGGCCGGCTGCGACTCCGCCACCAGATGGGGTTTGGTGTCGGTGTCGAACCAGACGTAACCCGCCTTGGCCCACGGCGTGGGATGCTGCTCGTCGAACCGATCGGTCACGTAGAGGAAATGGTCATTGGCGCCGCCGTTGGCGGACCAGGTGGCCACGTAGAGATGCTGCCCTTTGACTGCGGCGTAGATATACATGTTCGAGGCGTACACCACATAGTTGCTGCTGTCGAACTCCCCATCCATCCCGAAGTAGTTGGTAATCACTACGCAGGCGGATACCGCAGCAGTCCAGTTGTTTCCCGAGTTGTTGTCCCAGAGGTTGGATGAAGCGTCGTGGAAAACGAATTCGACGTCGCTGGCGTTGGTGGGGATTTCATAGACGTACTGCCATCGGCCGTTGCCGATATCGGTCATCACGGGGTCACCGACTTCCGTCCAGTTGTTATAGCCGATATGAATGTAAACCGGAGAAGAGTTGCTCAGCGGTCCTTGGTTGGGCGCATAGGTGATGGTCAGGGTGGAGCCGGGACAACGGTTGGGATCTTCCGGCTCCCAGCTTACCTGCGCAGGGAGGTAGGTTGACCCGCAATCCTCGGGGTGGCGGGAGGCGTCATAGATATCGAAATAGTAGGGGTCGCCGTGCAGCAGGTATCCCTGACGCACTTCGCAGAGATTGGGATAACCGTCACCGTCCCAGTCTTCATCCCCGTCCCACACCCCGTCATAGGTGGTGTCCGCGTTCATGGGGTTGAGGCGGGTCCAGGTTTCGCCGTCATTGGGAATCATGTCCTGGTTATCGTCCCCCGGCCACGGCACGTTGGGGCCGGGGGCGCCGTTGCTGAAGCCCGGCATCCCCACATCATCCGGGAGACCGTCGCCATCCGAATCCACCTCGTTTTGCCCGTAGAGGTTGAAATAGACTCGTACCACCGCGGTGTTGGTCTCCCCGCCTTGGACCGCGACCGCCCGGAAGTAGTGCGGGCCGTTGCAGAACGCTCCCCAGAGGCGGTCTTCGACGCCGCCGGAAACATAGCGGCCGTCGAACACGTGGGTCAGGGTGCCGGTACCGGAGAGCCCCGCCATTTGGTAGCCGTCCCAGTAGAGTTTCACCGAGGACTGATCCAGGCCGGACGGAACGCCGACCGTGGTGGAAAAGAAAGGCATGGTGATGACCGTCCCGTTAGTATGACTGATGGAGACTGCGGGCCCGTTGGTATCCACGTTGAATACCCGCGTCCAGATGCCGGTGTTGATCACATTGGTGCCATCCCCCAGGTCTCGTTCGAGCGCTCGGACGACCATGGTATGGCTGCCGGCGGCCAGCTCGCGGAGGGGATACCTCCAGGACCCGCGCATGATCTCATCGGCCGCCTCCCAGGAGCCCCCGTCGAGTTGAACTTCAACGTGCCAGGCGGTGAAATCGGCGTTGGAGATGACGGCGACCGCATCCCCCTGGATGGTTTCTCCCTCCGCCGGGTGCACAACCTCCAGCCCGGGGCCGTGTCGGTCCAGGTATACCGCTTCGGAGAAGGTCTGGAAGACGGCGGGGTATCCCGCCGGGCGCTGGTTGAAACACCGGGCGCGGACCAGGTAAAGACCGTCGGAGAGGTTGGTCAGGGTGGCTTGCAGGCGCCAGTGGCCGGTCACGATCTCGGTGGCCTGCTCGAAACCGGAAGAGACGATATCGTTGCCGCCGTAGTTGGTGGCGGACGGGTTCAGATCAGCGCCCCGGCCCCACTTGATCATTACATTGTCCACGCTCCCGTAGGACGGTTCATTGAAATGTACGTCTATGTATACCGTGTCGCCGGTGATCCGCACCACTTGGCGGGGCTTGTTGGTGGCGTGCACGCCTCCCGGAACCACCCAGTCCATGGTGCCGTAGGGCGTGCCCGCCGCGTCCCGGTTGAAGCGGAGGGGATCGCCGTCGGCGGTGGCGTTGTGCGGTGCGTAGCACACGTAGCCCTGACCGCCCATGCCGGGGACGGTCACGTAGGCTTTACCTCCCCCATAGACTTGGATGTCATTGGGATTGTTGCCGGTGTAGTCATGCAGCCAGGTGCCGTCCTCAAAGGCGGTCTGTACTTCGTGGCTGATGTCGTAACCCGAATCGTTGAGTGCCACCAGCAGCAATCCCTCGCCGGCTTCCGGAGTTTCGTCACCGTCGTCCTGGTAGCGTTCGTAGCAGAAGAAGGCGCCGTCGCTCCAGCGGGTGTATTCCTTGCCGCGCGCAAAGTGGTTATGGATGTACACCAGATTGGGTATGCGGTCGTTGTCATAGTCGCCCAAGGCGCCGCCGTGGCCGGGCAGAACCCAGGTTCGGGTATTGTAATCGTCCCAGGAAATGTTGTTGCCGGAAAAGTAGACTACCGGCAGCCCCACATGGGTCAAGAGGTAGGCATAGGCCAGGTCGAGCTTGGAGGGGCCACTCTGGTCGTGACTCTGGACAAAGGTCACGGCTTCGGTAGGATCCAGCGCCACGCCCAGCCATCCCAAGGCCGAGAGGTTTCCGTTATTGAAAGCCTCACCGATGATGTTGATCTTGAACGGGAAGTCGAGGAACCTCATCTTGACCCCGCCGTCGCGCCAGTAGTCGAAGGTGGCGGAGGATCCCGAGAAGATTTCGGCGAAAAGCAGGGCGTCGTCACGCAGGATGTAGTTCTGGTACATCTGATCATATTCATTCGCATCCGAATAGCCCCGGCGCTGGTCGAAGTTCCACTGGGCATTGTGGTTGAAGCCGTCAAACTGCCCGGCGGTACCGAAGAACTCGTGCACCACGTGCTTGGCGGCGTCCAGCCGCAGGCCGTCGTAATCCATGGCATAGCCCAACCAGTTTATCCAGCGGACCAGCATCTGGCGGACGTTCTCGGCGGGCAGGTTGGTGGGGGGATGGTGGAAGGGATATTTCTGGTAGTCGCCGGGATGGCGCACGAAGGGCGCCGGATCGGACGCGTAGTAAGGATAGTTGGCGCCCTGGAAGCGGCCGTCGTTCTCGGTAACGATATCGACCAGGCTGACCAGCTCCTCCTGGAAGGTGCGTCCGTAGCCGTTGTCGATGTCGTCGTAGTTGGACATGCGGGGTGCGCGGC
>DTYT01000150.1 GCA_012961745.1 Kiritimatiellia bacterium
GGTAGCCGACGCCGGGTCATTTTGCAGCAGGCGGTCCACTGCGGGGGGGCGGCTTCGCGGTTTGAGGAGGGCGGCGTCGAAGGGATCTGCTCCGGCGGCGCGTATACGGCCGACCAGCGAGGCCACTTGCGGATCCGCCAGCAGCCGGTGCCGGTCGGACGGCACGGAGAGAAGGCGATCGCAGTCAAGGCGTCCTTGCGGAAAGAGGGGCTCCATTTCCCGCGCCCAGCTTCGCTTGTAGTACCAGTGCGCGGAGTCGTAGTCGGAACCTATCTTGTGGAGAAAAATCCATCCCAGCTCGCGGAAGAGCGAGGGGGAGCGGGGATTGAGTATGATTCCCCGGTCGCGGAGGAGGGTGATGCCGTGACGCACCCACCGCCAGCGGTCCTGGGGGGAATCGAACAGAACGCTGACGTTGTACGCCAGATTCCAGGCATGGAATATCCACACCTCGGGGAAGTCGGGCTCAAGTGCGGTTATCCAGTCGGCCAACTGTACCAGTTCAAAATAGCGGCCCTTTTGCTGCAGGATACTGGCGCGGATCCAAAGCGCATCGGCCACGATTCCCCGGAACCCTCCTAGTGCGACGGTGACGAACCGGATGCTTGGCGGCAGAATCGTCCGGCGGGCGACTTCTCCCGAAAGACGGTCATATCCGGCGCGGTAGCGGTGGGAGGCAGCACGCTGGCTGGCATGAGCGGCGAGCAACAACAGCATGATGCACAGGCCTCCGGCCGCCAGCGTTGCAAGCCGGGAGGGCTTTCGGTTCTGTGCCCCTTTTTCCTTCACGGGGTTTTTACGTACTGTCGCCGACCGAGGATCAGTGAGGCGGCCAGTGACATGACCAACACCGCGACGACCGCCTTGAATAGCACTTCATAGATCACTTGGCCCCAGGGTATGGCATGAACTTCGGCCACCACCTTCAGGGGGTCAGTAATGCGCAGGGGGTAAAACAGCCGATCCAGTACGGAGAAGAAGAGGCGGAAGAAATGATCCCCAACAGTGGGCGTGGTCTTCACCGCGTGATGGGAGTAGAAGATGAAGCGCTTGCCCGCCATGGTATGAAAGTAGGGGGCCAGATTGACCATCAGCAGCAACCACAGGGATGTGAAGGCGGCTGTGGGGAGACTGAAAATGCAGCCGCACAGCATGCCCAGGGAACATAAGAATACCAGGTTCGCACACAGAATGATTACGGAACGCAGGTAGTTTGCCTCGAACCGCCCGGCATAGATTTCCAGCCGGGGGGGGGTTGCCGGATCGAAGGTGACCGGAACGCGGTTGACCCGCGGGTTGGTGCAGCTGGCCGACAGCAGGTGTACACCCGCGACCGCGGCGGTCGGAATGACGACCGTTTCCTCCCGTCCGGGAAGGCAGCGGATTTGTTTTTCCAGCAGCGTTCGTCCGGCGACGCCCTCGCGGATCGTCCAGTTCAGAAACAAGGCGGCGGTCCCATGCGCGGGAGCAAGTCCGCGGAATTTCAGCAGCACGGCATGCTCCGAGGGCAGTCCGCCGCCAATATCATAGATCCAGGTGCGTGTCTGGCCAGGCGCCAGGCTGGCGCCTCTGACCGCCAAGGCATACTGCAGCACGCGCAAGGCCTCGTCACGCGCCATGCCTGCCCCGATCCAGCGTTTGCGGCCCAGCTTCTGAAGGAGCCGGCGCGCGCGGATGGTGTAGTCCTCTTGGCGGGGCAGCACGATGCCCCGGGCGACGAACAGCCGCTCCCGGAGAAGAGACCTCTCACCGGGCCCGGCCTCCACGGAGAAGATCCGCAGGCGTACCAGCCCGTAGATGCAGGCGGCGGCCAGGATCATCACTACGGTAAGCACCACCGCCGCGCCGGCCAGGTTCCCGGTCCATATACTCCACCGCGAGGGCGGCTTGCTGAAAAGCAGTTCAGAGCTCCCTTGTTCAAACTCCGCATTGATCGCCAGGCAGCCCACCCACACGGCCGCCAGGGAGAGCAGAGCCATGGATCCCCCCAAGGCATAGCGGACGAACACCACCAGGTACGCCTCCGGTGTA
>DTYT01000151.1 GCA_012961745.1 Kiritimatiellia bacterium
CGCTGGCCGGGGCAGCGCTGGCGCTGCTGGCGGCGGGCCTGGTGCCGGTATGGTCGGCGGGGGCGGACCATCTCCGGATGTACCGGTCTTTTCCCTTGATCGCCGGCTTCGAGACCCCCGCCGAGATGCGTCGCTGGGAGATTTCGGGAGGCACGCTGGAGCGGGTGCCCAGATTGGCCACCGAGGGCCGCCATGCGGCCCGGCTGGCGGTGGCGGGGGGCGGTGTCAGATACGTCGGCATGTTCACGGAGCAACTGGTTCGTGACTGGAGGGGGATGTCGGCGCTGTGCCTGGATGTTCTCGTGCCGCATGGTCAGCGGCCCCGGCTTTGGGTTCGGATTGATGATCGGATGGCTCCGCAGCCGGCGTACGCAGAGCGATTCCAGAAAAGGCTGGTATTGTCGAGCGGCTGGAATAGAATCCGAATTTCGCGCTCGGAACTCGAGGTTACGCCGTCCGGCAGGCGCCTGGAACTCGATCATGTGGCGCGCATGGGGGTCTTTCTGGAGGCGCCCGATCCGGGCATGGAGATCTACGTGGACAATATCCGGCTGGAGATGGCCGTGGAGCGGATTGGGAAGGGGAAGAGATGAACGTTGCGGTAGTCGGCGGGCAGTGGGGGGATGAGGGCAAGGGGAAGATCATAGACGTTCTTGCCGAGAGGGCCGATTACATCGTCCGCTACCAGGGAGGAAACAATGCCGGTCATACGGTGGAGACCGGGGGGGAAAAGTTCGTTTTACACCTGATCCCCACCGGAATCCTGAGACCGGACCGGAAGTGCGTTATCGGCAACGGTGTCGTCGTGGATCCCGTGGCATTCAGCAGCGAGGTGAAGATGCTGCTCTCCCGCGGCGTGGATCCCGCGGGACGGCTGTTCGTGAGCGACCGGGCGCATCTTCTGCTTCCTTTTCACCGCCGTCTCGACGGTCTGGGGGAGTGTTTGCGGGGGGAAGGCAGGAGGATCGGCACGACCCGCCGGGGGATCGGCCCGGCCTACGCCGACAAGGCGTCGCGGTCCGGTCTCCGCCTTTGCGCGATCCTGCGCAGGGATTTTCCCCGCAGGGTGGAGGAGCGATGTCGCGAGGCGGGCCGGGTGCTGGAGGCGCTGGGCGGGGAGGCGGTGGATGTGGAGAAGACCGTCGCCGAGGTCACGGCGGCCGCCCAGGTCGTCCGGCCGTTCATTACGGATACAGTGGCTTTGCTGCACGGCGCGGTGCGCCGTCGCCAGAGGATTCTTTTCGAAGGGGCGCAGGGAACGCTGCTGGACCTGGATTTCGGGACTTACCCTTTCGTGACTTCTTCCAACGCCTCGGCGTGTGGGGTGGCGGCGGGAGCTGGCATACCCCCGTCCCAGGTGGGCCGCGTTCTCGGGGTGATCAAGGGATACGCGACCCGGGTGGGGGAAGGTCCGTTTCCGACGGAGCTGAATGATGATACCGGGGCTCTGTTGAGAGAGAACGGGCATGAGTACGGGGCCACGACCGGAAGGCCGCGGCGTTGCGGGTGGTTCGATGCGGTGGCGGCGCGTTACGCGGTGATGGTGAACGGAATCGAGCTTTGGGCGGTGACCAAATTGGATGTACTCGACCGGCTGGATCCGATCCGAATCTGTGTCGGCTATGAGTACCGCGGGAGGCGGCTGGACGGATTCCCGGCGGACAGCGGGGTACTTGCCGGGGTGAAGCCGATCTACGAGGAGCTGCCGGGATGGCGCGTGCCGACCCGGGGTGCCGGCAGCTTTGATGATCTACCCTCGCAGGCCAGGGAGTACCTTTCCCGCATTTGCCGATTGACCGGTGTTCCGCTGGGCATGCTTTCGCTCGGCCCGGAAAGGGAAGACACGGTTGTGTTGACGGATCCTTTCGCAGAGGATGGGGCATGAGTCCTTCCCGCATACCGCGACATGTTGCCATTATCATGGATGGCAATGGGCGTTGGGCGCGGCAGCGCGGCCTGCCGCGGATCAAGGGACACGAGGCGGGGGCCGAGTCCGTGCGGGCGGTACTCCGCGCCGCGCGGGAATCCGGGGTGAAGTACCTCACCTTGTATGCCTTCAGTTCCGAGAACTGGGTACGTCCCCCGGCGGAAGTGCAGGGATTGATGAGGCTGCTACGGAAGTTCCTGCGCGAGGAAGAGGACGAGCTGCATGCCAACCGGGTCAGACTGCGGGCTATCGGGCGCTTGCGCGACTTGCCGCCCCCGGTCCGGAGGGAGCTCAAGCGCGTGATGCGGGCGACCGAATCCTATGCCGCGCGGCAACTGATACTGGCGTTGAGCTACGGCGGGCGGGTGGAGATCGTGGACGCGGTAAGGAGCATAGCCCGCAAGGTGAGTGAAGGTGACCTGCAGCCGGGGCGCATCCAGGAGAAGACGATTAGGGCTCACCTCTATGCTCCGGACGTGCCGGATCCGGATCTGATGATCCGTACCAGCGGGGAGCTGCGGCTGAGCAACTTTCTGTTGTGGCAGCTCTCGTATGCCGAATTGTACTTCACCGATGTGCTGTGGCCCGATTTCCGTGAAGAACACTTCCGTGCGGCGCTGGAGGAGTATGCGCGTCGGGAACGACGGTTCGGCGATATCGGGGCCGGCAGATGAACGGGGCGATCGCGAAGGAGTCCGGCAGTGGGGAGCGCAGCGGGTCGCGGCTGCTTCCCCGGGTGCAGAGCACCCTGCTGTTGGCGGCCGGGCTGTTGGCCGCTGCTTTCTGGCTTCCGCCGGCCGGCGTTCTGTCCGTGCTCATCCTGGTATGCGGTGCCGGCACCCTGGAGTTTTATTCGCTGCTGGACAGGGCCCGCATCCGGCATTTCAAGGTCGTGGGGACTGTGGGCGGACTGCTGCTGGTGGCGACCAGCTGGTTCAGCCTGCAGAACGCGGACGCCGCGATCTCGTACGAGTATGAATGGTTCGTGCTGTTCGGCCTGACGGTGGTGATCCTGCTGCGCATCTTCCCCCAGAAACATAATCCCCGGCCCCTCGAGACACTGGCCGCTACGCTGCTGGGAGTGATGTATGTGCCGTTCCTGTTCAACTTTTTCACCAAGCTGCTGATGGTCTGGGGCGGCTGGGAGGGACGCCTGCTGGTCCTCTACCTTATCGCAGTGGTCAAGGCGACGGACGTGGGGGCCTACGCGGTGGGCTGTTCCTTTGGAAAGCACAGGCTGCTGCCCCGGATTTCCCCCCTGAAAACCTGGGAGGGCACCACCGGCGGGATATTCTGCGGTCTGCTGGCCAGCATTCTATTCCACCAGGTGGTGGGTGGGGATCTGGGAGTGGTTTCCTTCAACCTGTGCGATGCGGCTGTCCTGGGCCTGTTATTGCCCCTGGTGGGCGTTGTCGGAGACTTGACCGAATCGCAATTGAAGCGCGCCGCGGGCGTCAAGGACTCGGGGCGGTTGATTATGGGCGTGGGGGGCGTTCTGGATTTGATAGACAGCCTGCTGTTTGCCGCGCCCACCCTCTACATCTACTCCCGGCTGTTCATGGTCCGCTTGACGCCGTGAAGGAGAAGACCCGATGATACTGACACTTTCCGCCGCTGGGGTCTTCGTGCTGTTCAGCCTTACCATCTTTTTCCACGAGTTGGGCCACTACATGACGGCGCGAAGACTGGGCCTGAAAATCGAAGTGTTTTCCATCGGCATGGGCCCGGCGTTGCTGCGCTGGAAGCGTGGGGGAATCACGTTCCGGCTGGGTGCCATCCCGTTCGGCGGATACGTGGCCTTGCCGCAAATGGAACCCTGGGCGGCGGAAGACTCATCGGGAGAACGTCCCGAGCCCGTCGCGTGGTGGAAGAAGCTGCTGGTAGCGCTTTCCGGAAGCGCGGGAAACTTTGTTTTGGCTTTCGCGATCGGAACGGTGATCTGGCTGGTTGGCAAGCCCGCCGCGCCGGCGGAATACTCGAGCACCGTGGGTTACGTGGAAGAAGACTCGCCCGCCTGGAAGTCGGGCATCCGTCCCGGCGACAACGTCGTCGCGGTGAACGGGGAAAGAGTAGCCAACTGGGAGCAATTCCTGATGCTCAGTTCGCTACGTCACGAGGTGGCACTGACCGTGCAGAGCACCGGCGGTGTATGGACCGTGAGGTTGCCGACGCGACCGGCGGCGCTGGGCATGAGAGTGGTTGAGGGACTGGCACCCAGGGACTACTGCAAGGTACTGGCGGTCTCTCCGGGATCCAGCGCCGAGAGGGCCGGCGTGCGTCCGGGGGACCTCATCGTGGAATTCAACCGGCGGAGGGTGTTCAGCATCCGGCACCTGATCCGCCTGGTGGATGCCGCCCGCGGGAAGAAGGTGCCCATGGTGATACAGCGGGAGTCCCGCCGAATCGAAATGTGGGTTGTGCCGCGCTACGACCCCGGCCTGAAACGCGCGCTTATCGGGGTACAGTTCACCACCTATTACGTGGCCGGGGAAGAAAGGGTACATCCCCCTCCCTGGACGCAGATCCGGCGCCATCTGACCCCCGTGATCCGCGTGGTGCGCGCGTTGCTGACCCCCACGGAAGCCCGCCAGGCGGCGGCGGGCATCGGAGGACCCTTTCTCATCCTCTGGTCGCTATGGGTGATCATCCAGGAGAGCTTCGTGATGGCCCTCTGGTTTACCGGGTTCCTCAACGTCAACCTGGCGGTGCTCAACCTGCTGCCGATTCCAATCCTGGACGGCAGCCACGCGGTGTACGCCCTCTACGAGGGAATCGCGCGCAGACCGGTGAACCGGAGGGTCACCGAGACCCTGACCTACGCGTTCTACGTGCTGCTGATCTGGGTTTTCCTGACGATCTCAGTAAGAGATATCCGGCGCATTCTCCGGCCCGGATCGGAGGCGCCGGGGAGTGGAAGCGCGACCGGGAAGGTGGAGCGGTCCCGGGCGCCCCGCCCGGTCTCGGAGTAGCCGAACGCGTGCCGGCTTGCACATCGACAACGGGGGACGTATAAAGTCCCTGGAAGCCGGGCGGTTAGCTCAGTCGGCCAGAGCGCCTCGCTTACACCGAGGAGGTCACAGGTTCGAGCCCTGTACCGCCCACCAGCTTACGGCGATCCCCGCCCGCCCGCCCGGCGGATGCAGGGATCGGCCGGCACATGGGCGTCAGGCACC
>DTYT01000152.1 GCA_012961745.1 Kiritimatiellia bacterium
GCCGTCGGTGTCCACCTCGTCCGGCCGGGTGTCCGCCTCGACCACTGCCCCGGCCACGTGGGAAACCGTGATCGCCTGATCGTCTCCGGCGGACGGGATCCCCTCGAAGCGCAGCAGCACGCCATCCGCCGAGGGCAGCGCGGGCACCTGGCAGGTATGATGGGAAGGCATGAAGGCGTCGCACTCGACCGCGACCACACCGGTGGCGCCGAAGAAGTTGATCCCCTCCAGGAAGCGGCCCCGGAACAGCGCCGGGACGGTGTCGGTGCCCTCTTCCACGTTGGTCGCCAGGCAGGACATCGCCAGGTAATCCGGTGCCCCGTCCAGGCCCAGCTCGGCTTCGTCGGACAGGGCGTCGCCGTCGGAATCCGCCGCGAACAGATTCATGCGCACCCGGTGATAGACGTACTGGTCGGCCTCCATCAGGTTGCTCAGTCCGTCGCCGTCGGGATCATCAGCCCGATGGTAGAGGAAGATGTTGGTGTAGCTCAGGACTTCGGAGGAGTCCGGGACCTGATCGCAGTCGCGATCCGAGTCGTACAAGGTTATGGCCAGCACATTGGTTACGTGGGGCGCCACCTGCACAAAGGTGGCCGGGGGCTGCCGATAGCCGTCCTTCAACAATGTGACCACATGTTGACCCGGCAGAAGATTGGTGACGATCGTGGGGGTGGTATTCGAGCAGCCCGCGGCGACATCCGCCGGGCCGACGGCCACTCCATTAATCAGCACCGTTGCCCCGGTCAGTACTCCGCCCCAGATGTCCTCGGCGACGATCCGCAACGCCCCGCAGCTCTGCGACCCGGCCAGGTTGGTGAACACCGCATCCGTCAGCGACGCCGGCCGAATTTCCACTTGCTGGACCGGCGGGCGGAAACTCATGCCGCTGGAGTACAACCACACCAGGTGCAGGCCCTGAGGGAGAGTCACGTAGCACGGAGTCAGGTTGGTGGTTTCGAGATAGTCGATCCAGACCGGATAGCCTCCGCCATCGTCGGCCGCAACGTACAGCTTACCGGCGGCCTTGTTGGTGCCGGCCGACACCACCGCCAGCTCGCCGTCCCTTACCGTGACCTTGACCAGCGAACCGAAGTCGTTGGTGCCGATGCGCACCAGGTGCTCACCGGGCCCGAGGTCGTGGGCCGCGGAGGGGACCACCTGATTGGTGAGCCAGTCCGGGTGATTGTATCCCCCGGGCAGGGCATTGGTCGTCCGGTAGGGAGTCATGGCCGGCGCGTTGGTCAGCCCATTCCATACCTCCTGTACCACCCCGTCGACCATCACCGGCTCCGCGGCGGGCCACAACGCTGCCAGGGCCGCCCGGCCCAGGCCGCGTTCGAGTTCAAAGTGACACTCTGCAGCGCCACCGTAGTTGGTCAGGACCACGGTTCCCGCGGTCACCTGGTCCCGGAAGGGGACCCCCGGGTGCAGTTCATGGCCGAAACCGTAGCCTCCTGCGAAGAGCGCCCCATCGTAGAATTCGGCCCGGTAGCTCGGGGCCTCGGCCTTGAGGTAGTAGCGCCCCTGCGGCAACCCGGTCAGCCGGTAGCTGCCGTCGGCGGCGGTGGACGTCTCGCCGAAAATCCGTCCCAGCCCCCCGAGCCGATCCCCGTCCACCACGTTGGTAATCAGCCCGCCTCCCAGGGCCCGGACCACCGCTCCCACCAGCGGCTGCCCGTAGACGTCCCGCACCCACCCGGACATGGTCACCCCTTCGAACACCGCCACGTCGTCCACGTACCATCCGGCATACTCGTTGTTGATCGCGTTCTGCGCGTTGAACAGGAAGCGCACCTGTACGTTCGACATTCCCGCGAACGAGCTTATATCCACGACCCGGTGGACCCAGCGGGCGGGCTGGGAAGGCCCCGAGGCTCCGCTCTTGCCCGACACCGGCGGGCTTACTACCACCCAGTTCACGTCGGTACCGCCGCGGACCAGCACTTCCACCACATCGTTCCCCGGCTCGGTCTCGTAATACTCATTCCACGACAGGAAGAGCGTCTCGGCGGCCGAGGCGTCGATCAACGGCGAGTCCAGGGCACACAGGATGGCGCTGCCGATGTCGTAGTCGGCCAGCACGTTGGTGCCGCCGGGGGCATCGTCGGCCACTCTATAGGCGGTATTGGTGGATCGGTCGTAAAGGTACCGGATCTGATTGGTCTTCGGATCGGGCTCCGCCTGGCTCAGGTGCCAGAGATTGAAGGGGACGTACGGATTGACATAGTGCGAGGACCAATTGGCGGAGGGAGCGGTCTCGAAGTTCTCCCACAGGAGGACCCGCCAAACGCTGGTACAGGAAGCCGGATCCCATCCCAGCTCGTAGGCGTCGCCGTCGCTCAGCCCGCGGTCCGTCGTGTCCGCATCCGCGGGGTCGGTCCCTATGGACTGTTCGAACCCATCGTCCAGACCGTCCTGGTCGCTGTCCGCCTGGGCCGGGTACAATCCCAGGGACACCTCGGTGCCGTCGGGTATCCCGTCCCCGTCGGTGTCGGGGTTATAGGGATCGCTGGACCATCGGTACTCCTCGCCGTCACTGAGCCCGTCGCCGTCCGAGTCCACACCGGCATCGCTGGGATCGGTGGGATCCAGCCCGTTGACCATCTCCCACATGTCGGGAATCCCGTCTGCGTCCGTGTCAGCCTGGGTGGGATCCGGGCTGATGCGGTTGGTGGGGCTTCCGGCCTCACACACTCCGCCGCCGGCGAGGTAGATGTTCTGATACCACCACTGGAATTCCTCCAGGTTGCTGGCCCCGTCCCCGTCCGGGTCGGCGTCCGGAGCTTGCCCGGGGTCGCCGTCCTCGGCCTGCGGGGTGTCAACGCGGTCGGTGCCGTTGTCCAGCGGATCCAAGGCCACGGCGTTGGTGTGGGCGGGGTTGTTGGTGGAGAAACTCCACTCCCATCCGTCCCACATGCCGTCCCCGTCGGTGTCGGCCAGGCACGGCTCGGTCCCGGCGGCGAGTTCCCGGGCGTTGTCCAGGCAGTCGCCGTCGTTATCCCCCGTCCCCGTGATAGGCCCGGCCGATTTCGTGACCGTGTTGCCGTCCATCAGTCCATTGGTGTCACTGGCCCGCACCCCGAAACAATATGCCCGGTTGGGTGTCAGCCCGGTAACCTCGTACTGGGTAACATTGGTCAGGACGGCGATCTGGTTGGTGAAGACCTCCGCCGGCGAACAAGTGACGCTGCTGCCGCAGACCCACCACTGGGTGCTCATGAAAACGTGGTAGTAGATGGTCGTGGAACAGTCGGAGCCGGGATCCCACTCCAGCACCACGTTTCCGTTGGTCCCGCCCGAGGCGCTGCCCAACCCCGCGAACACGGGAGGCTCACTGTCACCCACGAAAGCGTACAGTAGAACCTGCTCCAGATTCGTCTGCACCGGAATGTTGCCGAAGGCCACCACCGGCAATCCCGCCGCCCCCATTTCCGCGGCGATCCCGGCCGAAACACCGCCGACCGGAGCCACGCCGGGCAGGACATCCGAATCCGCCAGACCCTGCCAGGAGCTTCCATCCCATTTCCTGACCAGCACCGCATCATTGGTCTCGCAGCACCAGGCGACCGCCACCGCGGAAGTCGAGGCGGCCGCCACCGCGACCACCGCCGGCTGCATCGCGGCATTGGTGGCCGCACTCACGCCGGGATAGGTGGTCGATCCTCCCACCGCGGACCACCCCCCGCCGCTGTACCGCTCCAGGAACACCTGCATCAACGGGTTGCCCCCAAAGGGGTACTGCGCCCAGGCGAGGTAGATCTGCCCGCCGCCCCCCACCGCCAGCGACGGCGACCTCACTCCCGGGCTGTACCCGTGGTCCCCGAGATCCTGCCAGGACGACCCGGTCCATCTGCGCACGCGAACCACGGTTACCCCGCTGACTTCCACCCACGCCAGGACCGGATTGCCCGCCCCGTCGATAGCCATGACCGGCGGCTCCACGGGCATCACCGCCCCGGGAACACCGGCGGAAAGCGAACCGCCGAGCTCGGTCCAGGCGGCACCGTCCCATTTCGCCAGGTAGATGGTCCAGCCCGAAGCCGTCCCCTGCAGCCAGGCCACCACCGGGTTGCCGTCTCCGGCCACCCTCACGACCGCTCCCGTCGCCGGGTACGCATCGTTACCGCTCAGGCCGTTGCCATGCGCCGAATCCCCCAGTTCGACCCATTGCGATCCGTCGAACATCCGCAGGAAAATGTGATCCACCGCTCCGGTGTGGTCGGAGAACAGGTCCATCTGCGTGTCGGGCAGCTCCTCGACGGGTATCTGTATGTCGGCTAGCCACTCAGCCAGGGGGTGGTCGTCGTCGACGTGTGAGACCCTATAGTCCCGCCTCTTCCGCTTCCGCACCACGCTCCGGAGATACGCGAGAGCCGTCTCCACGTCGTCAGCGCGGAAGACTAGGCGTCGCGTTCGACAGCCGGATCGTCCCCAGAATA